>NZ_JBHVJC010000038.1:0-73952 GCF_042799315.1 Streptomyces sp. NPDC057702
TGGGTACAGGTCTCGTGTGATCTGAGATGTGTATTAGAGACAGCATGTACGTCCCGTCGCGCCGGGCCAGCCGCAGCTCGGCCCGGCCGCCCTCGGCCGAGGTGCGCAGCAGGGTGCCGATGTCCTCGGGGTGGACGAGGTCGGAGAAGGAGTAGCGGCGCAGGGCGGTGGCCGAGCGGCCGAGCAGCCGACACAGCGCGTCGTTGGTGCGCAGCAGCCGCCCGTGCTGGTCGCCGCCCATCTCCGCGATGGCCATGCCGCTGGGCGCGTACTCGAACGCCTGCCGGAAGCTCTCCTCGCTGGCCCGCAGCGCCTGCTGGTCGCGCTCCAGACGCACCAGCGCGCGCTGCATGTTGGCGCGCAGTCGCGCGTTGCCGATGGCGATGGCCGAGTGGAACGCGTACATCTGGAGGGCCTCGCGGCCCCAGGCGCCGGGGCGGCGGCCGTTGCGCGGCTTGTCCACGGAGATGACGCCGAGCAGTTCGCCGTTCGGCGAGCCGGCCGCGCGCATCGGCGCGAACAGCCGGTCCATCGGGTGCCACTCGTCGGGGAACCTGGGCGCCGGCCCGGCGACGTGCCACTGCGGCACGTCGTCGTCGTCGAGCACCCAGCCCTCGGTGTACGGGATGAATCTCAGGTCGCCCCAGCGGTCGCCCATCGACAGGCGCCGCTCCCACGACGTCCGCGAGCCGACCCGGCCCGCCATGAGCGCCTCGGCTCCGGGGCTGCCGCTGACGGCGGCTACCACCAGGTCACCGTCCGGGCGGACCAGGTTGACGGCTGACAGTTCGTATCCCAGGCCCTGGATCACCCCGTCGGCGACGGTTTGCAGGGTCTCCGCCAGGCTGCGCCCGGTGTTCAGTTCTGCGACCACCTGATGCAGCTGCCGCAGGGTCGCAAGGCGGATGTACGGCTCCGACTCGGTCTCCATCGATCGCTCTCCCCCGAGACCTCGACAGCAACTCCAGAATTTCTCGTCGTCTCTCACTGCCACGGCCACTGAATCACAGCGAGCTGTCCACCCGGTACACAGGGTCAACAATTACTGCCCGTTGTGACTCATGTCACAACACATGTACGAGGTGGGATATCGCCGTTCTCCGGGCTCAGACGGGGCGCGCGATATTTGCGGAAAGCAAATCCGGAATGCGATTACGTTTACCGGCGACGGCCGTATCGAATATCGGTGCGGATTTAGCGCGCGCTCGGTCCAGGGACCTAGGGCCCACCTCGGCCGGGAGCCCGATGCGGGCGGTCGGGGCGGGGGGTTAGCGTCGGGGACGTGCTGCGAACCTCGCCCTCCTCCGCCCCGTCCGACCCGGACACCACGCCGGCCACCCCGGACGCCACCCGTGCTCCGGGCGCCCCGACCACCGCCGCCGCGGAGCCGGAACGCGGCGTCGCGCATGCTGGAGGGGTGAGTGAGGACGAGTTCCGGGCCGCGCTGGCGCGACTGGCGGCCGGTGTGGTGTTGGTGACGGCGCACGACGCGGAGGACGGGCCGCGCGGTGAGGACGTGGGCATGACGGCCACGGCCTTCCTGTCCGTCTCGCTCGACCCGCCGCTGGTGATGGTCAGCGTCCGCTCCGGTTCGCGGATGGACGACGTGCTGGAGCGGCAGCCGCTGTGGGCGGTGTCGCTGCTCGCCGAGGGCCAGCGGCAGATCGCGGGCCGGTTCGCGATGAAGGGCCGGCTCAGCGACCGGCTGCTGTTCCAGGACGTCGACCACACGCGCGGTGAGGCGTCCGGGGCGCCGCTGGTCGGCGGGTCGCTGGCGACCCTGGAGTGCCGGACGGAGCAGCGCGTCGCGGCCGGCGACCACACGCTGGTGGTGGCCCGCGTCCTGACGGCCGCCACCCCGGGGACCGAGGGCGGCCCACTCACGTACTTCCGTGGCCGGTACCGCCACCTGAGCTGAGCGCGCCCACCGGCGGGCACCCCGGACCGGACGCCCCGGACGGGCACCCGCGTCCCCTTCCCCTCGCGCGTCCCCTTCCACCTCAGCCCTCCCCCGCCCCTCCTCCCTCCCCTCTTCCCCCACTCCCCACCCCTTTCGGTAGCGCGCCGCGATCCGGACCGGTCAGGAGATCCGGGCCACGTTCTCGGCCATGCGGCATCCCTTCCGACACGAGCTGATAACCCATCAGATACCGTTGTTGGCAACGCCGTTGCGCGCCGTTCGCGGGACGCGCACGGTCGCGGGGAGGGGTGGGGATGCGAAGACCGAGACGCTCACGGGCCGCGCGACACACGGCCGTCCGGTCCGGCCCGACGGGCCGACGGCCCCCGCGCGCGGGCCGCACCGGGGCCTTCGCCCTGACCCGGCGCCGCCCGCCCGGACCCGCTGCGCGCCGGGGTGGCGACCGCGCCGCGACAGCCGTGGATCACCAGCCCGCATAACGGGGCGCGGCGCGCGATGTCCTGCTCGATTTGGCACCGGAAGGGGTGTCGTATAGCAGGCTCTCGCTGTCGCGTACCGGAGTGCGTGATATGCGCGGCGCATGTGCCGGGGTGGCGAAGGTAAGGGGTCGAGCGGGTCGCTCCGGGAGTACGTACGGCTGTTCGCATACGAGAAGCGGCGGCGCGCGGAATGGTGTGGCGATATCGCCGCGCCGGCGACCGCCGGCGCTTTGTGATCGGCCCGCGCAATCCCGGGGAAATACCGCCCCGGACACGGCGCGATTTCCCCGGGATTCGACAGCCCGCCCCTCCCACGCGACCCCCGCCGCCCCGATCGGGCGACGATCTGTTTCCGCGCCGGGGTACGACGCCGGGGCGCTGGCGGGTCGGTGGGTGACGCCCGTGCGCCCCGCCGTTCCCCGACCCCGCCACCCGGATGCCACCGGGGCTGGATACCGACGGGCCGCACGGCGATGGGGCAGGAGGCCGGAGGCCGGAGGGGCCGCACGGCGGGGGCCGGAGGCCGGGGGGGCCGGAGGCCGGGGGGCGCACGCCGGGGGGCCGGAGGCCGGTGGGAGCGGCATGCCGGGGGGCTCGCAGGGCGGGGGGACCGCACGGCGGGGGCCGGAGGCCGGTGGGAGCGGCATGCCGGTGGGCCCGCACGGCGGGGGGGACCGCAGGGCGGGCCGGAGGCCGGTGGGAGCGGCGCGCGACTACGGGGGCGCGAGCCCTGCTCGCGCGGTGACGGCGGCGGGCGCGGAGGCTGGTGAGGTGGGAGCGTGCGCGGCGGACGAGAGGGGCGAGGTGCGCGCACCGCCGCACGGCGGCTGGTGCGCCTGGAGGGTGGGGGGAACGCGGGACGGGAGCCGGCGGGGCCGGTGTGGGGCGGGCCGTGGGCGCGGGTCGGGACGCCTGGCGTGGGCGCCGGCGTGAGGTGGGCCCCTTGGCGGCGGGGGACAGCCGGCGTGGGCCCCTTGGCGGCGTGGGGCGCGACTTCTGGATGCGGGCGGAACCGCTGGCGGGGGCATCGACGTACGCGGAACCCCTGACGCGCGGGGCGGAACCCCTGGCATAAGGCGAAACCTCTGACGGGGCGGCCGGCGCGGAACCGCTGACGCGCGTAGCGGGGCCTCGGGCGGGGCGGCTGGCGCGGAGCCGCTGACGCGGGGGGGGGGCGCGGCTTGTGGCGTAAGGCGGGGCGGCCGACGTGGGCGGGCTCTCGGGGGAGGGGGACTACTGCCAGTCGCGGCCCGTACGGCCGCGCTTCGTGTCGCCGCGCTGCTTCTTCTCACGGAGCCGGCGCTCGTTGATGCCGCGCGGGATGCGGGTGGGGCGGCGGGGTTTGGGGGGCGGGGCGCTGGCCTCGGCCAGCAGGGAGGCCAGGCGGACCGCCGCGGTCTCGCGGTTGCGCCACTGGGAGCGGTGCTCCGAGGCGCGTACGGACACCACGCCGTTGACCAGGCGTCCGGCCAGCCGCTGGAGCGCGCGCTCCTGCCACACGGGAGGCAGCGCCTTCGTCGCGGCCAGGTCGAAGCGCAACTCCACCTGACTGTCGCTGGTGTTCACGTGCTGCCCGCCGGGCCCGGACGAGCGCGAGAAACGCCAGACCAACTCGGCCTCCGGCAGGCAGACCGCACCACGGATGACATAGGGCCCGGACATGCCCCCATGCTCCCTCGTTGACACGCTCCCGTCACCCGCATTTCCGCGCGCCCGCGCCGCCGCCCCCGCCCCGCGCCCCGCCGGCGACGCGAACCGGCCACCCGCCCGGCGTCCGACACCCGGGCCCCGCACCGGTCCCCCGGCCAAGGCGCGGGGCGACGCCCCCCACCCAGACAACCGGAACGATTCACTCCGTACCGCCAGCGTTTGGCAAAGAAAGTAAAGGGGGTTGGAACCCAGTGGTCCCCCGCTGGCGTTGTGAGGGGTGACGGTAGCTTCGTGGTCGTCACGAAGCCCGACATCGATCCGTATCAGGAAAGGGACACCCCATGGCTGTAAGCCTGTCCAAGGGCGGCAACGTCTCCCTCACCAAGGAGGCACCGGGCCTGACCGCCGTCACGGTCGGCCTCGGCTGGGACGTCCGCACCACCACCGGCCAGGACTTCGACCTGGACGCCAGCGCCATCGCCGTCAACCCGACCGGCAAGGTCTACTCGGACCAGCACTTCGTCTTCTTCAACAACAAGGCGACGCCGGACCAGTCGATCGTGCACACCGGTGACAACCTCACCGGCCAGGGCGAGGGCGACGACGAGCAGATCAACGTCAACCTGGCGGGCCTGCCCGCCGACGTCGAGAAGATCGTCTTCCCGGTCTCGATCTACGACGCCGAGAGCCGCAGCCAGAACTTCGGCCAGGTGCGCAACGCGTACATCCGCATCCTCAACCAGGCCGGTGGCGCCGAGATCGCCCGCTACGACCTGAGCGAGGACGCCGCCACCGAGACCGCGATGGTCTTCGGCGAGCTGTACCGCAACGGCGCCGAGTGGAAGTTCCGCGCCGTTGGCCAGGGCTACGCGTCCGGCCTCACCGGCATCGCGCAGGACTTCGGCGTCAGCGTCTGACGAACGATCGACCGGCGACGCGGCGACCACCACGGTCTCCCGGCGCCGGCCTGACGCACTCGGCGACCGCGCCGGCCCGGTAGTCCCGGGACAGCGAGCGGCCCCCTTCGACCGACGGGTCGAGGGGGGCCGCCGCGCTCTGTCCCGTCCCGGGCTCCCCACCTGCGAAAACCCGTGGCCGAACGAGCTTGGGGAAGCGATAGTTCCGGAATGAGCACGCACAGCGCCGCACGCGCACCCCGCGACCTACCGGACGGCCTCGTATTGCGCGAGGCCGGCCCCGCCGACCTGGAGCAGATCGGGGCGTTGCTGGCCGCGCGCGGGGACGCGGCCGACGCCGTCGACCACCGGCTGGTCGTGTCCGACCCCGATCTCGGCTGGCCCGCGTGCGCGGTGGTGGTGGACGGCGACCGGGTCGTGTCCACAGCGACGCTGCTGGACGAGGAGATCCGCGTCGGCGACGTACGACTGCCGGCCGGGCAGGTGGAACTGGTCGCCACCGACCGGGCGTACGAGGGGCGCGGGCTGGTGCGGGCGCTGATGGGCTGGGCTCACGAACGCTCCGCCGCCCGTGGACACGTCGTCCAGATCATGATCGGCATCCCGTACTTCTACCGGCTGTTCGGCTACGAGTACGCCGTCGACATCCCGCCCGCGCTGCCCGTGCGCACCCCGCCACCGGGCGCGGGCGAACCCGCGATCCGTCCCGCGCGCGCCACGGACCTGCCCGCGCTGGCGGCCCTCCAGGACGCGGCGCAGGGCGGGTTCGACGTGGCCGTCCCGCATCCGAGGGCGCGCTGGCGCTGGCTGCTGGAGCACGAGGCGAGCGGCCTGTGGGTGGTGGAGCGCGAGGGCGCCGTGGTGGCCGGCGGGCGCGTCACGCCGCCGGGCGACTCGGTGTTGCTGGCGGAGGCCGCCGCCGTGGACGAGGCCGCGGCGCGCGACCTGCTGCGGGGCACGGCCCTTGGGCACCCCGGGGCGCGCACGCGCGTGGTGCACCGGGCGGGCACCGTCACCGCCGACGCCTGGCGGGACCTCGTGGACCCCGCGCCGGCCGCGTCGGCCGAGCAGTACTACGTACGCGTCCCGGACCCGGCCGCGCTGCTCGACCGGCTGCGGCCGGTGCTGTGGCGGCGGCTGGCGGCGGCCGGGATCGACCGGGGCGGGCGCGACATCGTGTTGTCCACCTTCGGCGCCCACTACCGCCTTCCGGTCCTCGCCGACGGTCTGGGCGAGGTCGTCAGGGGCGGGCCGCGGCAGTCGCCCGGCCCGGGCGGCGCCGCCGTGGCCCCCGACCAGCTCCCGGCCCTGCTGTTCGGCCAGCGCGGCATGGCGGGCCTGACCACGATCCGCCCGGACGTGTACGCGGCGGACGGCGAACTGTTCCACGCGCTGTTCCCGCCACTGACGGCGGACGTGCTGAGCTACTACCTGCCGTACTGAGCCACGACGCGACCGGCGTGCGGCGTACGCGCCGACCGTGCCCCCGGCCCGCGCCACGCACCCCCGACCGCGTCACGCACCCCCGACCGCGCCACCCCACCCGCCCCACGAGCCCGCGCCGGGTCGTCGGGCCCGGGCCGGGTCCCGCCCTCCCCTGCCGGGGCGGGACCCGGGCCGCTCACGCCCGCTCGGGCCGGGTGAACTCCTCGATGAGGACGGGGTACTGCTCCTTGCCGTGGCCGGCGGCGATCGAGCGGTCGGCCATCGCCTTGATCAGCTTGGGCAGTTCGGCGTTGACGCCCACCGCCTCGCTCTCCTCGACCAGGTGGGCCATGGCCCGGACGTCGGTCTCCAGGGCGGAGAGCTCGGCCGGGTACGCGTCGTTGTCGATCTGCTCGGCGTAGCCGGGCAGCCAGTCGGCGACGCCGGCGGCGATCTTCCGGGCGAAGGGCGCGTACGTCGCGGCGTCCACGCCGGCCGTCCGCAGCAGGGCGGTGCCCTGGAGCCAGGCGTTGAGGACGCTCCACATCATCGTCAGGCCGGCCACGTCGTACAGCGACGCCAGCCCGTGGTCCGTGCCCAGGTGGGTGACGGTGCCCAGGGCCGCGAGGGCGTCCCGGTGGGCCGCGAAGTCCTCCTCGGGGCCGCTGTGCAGGATCTCCGCCTCCTCGGTGCCGATGCCCGGCGGGAGGGACATGATGGCGCCGTCCAGGTAGCGGGCGCCGTGCTGGGCGGCCCACTCGGCGCTCTCGCGGGCCTGGGCCGAGTCGCCCGAGGTGAGGTTGACCAGTGTGCGGCCGGCCAGGTCCACGCCGTCGGCGCCCAGCAGGTCGTGTACGGCCCGGTAGTCGCTGACGCACAGCACGGTCAGCGGGCTGGCGGCGACCGCGTCGGCCACCGTCGGCGCCAGGTGGGCGCCGTCGGCCACCAGGTGGTCGGCCTTGGACGCGGTGCGGTTCCACACGGTGGTGCGGTGGCCGGCCTTCAGGAACGCGCCGGCGAGCGCCTGGCCCATCAGGCCCAGGCCGATGACGGTCACGGAGGTCTGTGTTTCGTTGCTCATGGCAGCATCGTCAACGTTGATACCGGTGTGAAGGTCAAGCCGTCTCCGACCGGGGGCGGGCACGGACGAGCACGAGGGGG
Organism: Streptomyces sp. NPDC057702; assembly: GCF_042799315.1. Classification (NCBI taxonomy): domain Bacteria; kingdom Bacillati; phylum Actinomycetota; class Actinomycetes; order Kitasatosporales; family Streptomycetaceae; genus Streptomyces; species Streptomyces sp. NPDC057702. The sequence goes on from NZ_JBHVJC010000038.1 coordinate 7,554, forward strand.
ACCGATGCGGATCGGGGAACTGAGCCGGCGGACGGGCGTGGGCGCCCACCAGCTGCGCTACTACGAGGCGCAGGGCCTGCTGGAGGCGGAGCGCGGCGCGAACGGCTACCGCGTCTACGACGAACAGGCCGTGTTGCGGGTCCGGCAGATCCGGCATCTGCTCGGCGCGGGGCTGTCCTCCGAGGACATCGCCTACGTGTTGCCCTGCGCGGTCGGGGAGGCCCCCGAACTGCCCGGCTGCCCGGAGCTGCTGACCGCGATGCGCTCGCGGCTGCGCCGGCTGGACGACCAGATGAGCCGCCTCGCCCGCTCCCGCGACGCGCTGGCCCACTACATCGACGCGGCCGAACGCACCGGCGACGACCGCTACCCACCGATCGACGGCGGCGACCTGGAGCGGCTGTCCGCCTGAGCGAGCCCGGAATCCCGATCGCGTACGTCAGGGCCCCGACCGGTTCGTCCGGCCGGGGCCCTGCCATGCCGGGGGCCGTGCCGTGCCGTGCCGGGGGCCGTGCCGCGGCGGGGAAGAGTCGGGGTGGGGAATCGCCCGGGGCGTATCCGGTCAACCACGCTCAGCACGCGGCGAGTCGGGCACGCAGGGCGACCGGCCGCGCACGCGGACACCACGCGGCCCCCTGGTGGCGGGCGCGCGCCAGTGCGAGAGTGGCCGACGCTGGCGGTCACCCGCGTGACCGGAGCCTGGGCGACCGCCCTGACGCACGCTGCTTTTCCACGGTTTTGACCGTACGTGTCACGCATGGTCCCCATAGCTGTCCCCACCCGAGAAGGGAACACGGCAGGTGAGTCAGGAACGCGAGTGGAACCAGGGCGTGGCGGCCCTGTTGCGGCACACCGCGTGGCAGCATCCGAAGCGGTACGTGGGACCGCACGGCGACTCGTGTTACGTGGCCAGTGAGACCTCGGACAGCCTCCTGGCCAACCTCATGTACAGCATGGAGGACGGCGCGCTCGACCAGGCGGCGTCGGTGACCGAGCACGCGCGGGCGACGCTGGACGGCGCGGCCTCCGAGGACCAGCTCCGCCGCGCGCTCGGCGAACTCGTCCGCTCCTCCGAGAAGGCCCTGCGGATCGCCACCTGCCGTGGGGAACGGCTGACCGCCGACACGCCGGACGACCCACCAGGACCAGCCGACCTGACCGACCTGACCGATCCGTCCGACCCGGCCGGCCTGGCCGACCCGGCCGACGACGAGGCCGCCCCGCCCACGGCTTCCTGACGCCCCGCCACCCCGCGCCCCGCGCAACCCCGCCGGGGCGCACCCGCCCGCCCCGCGCCACCGCGGCGCCGCCGCCCAGCCCCGCCGCGCCACCGCGCCCACCTCCACCGTGGCGCCGTGCCGTGCGCCCACCCGCACCGCGTCCGCGCGCCACCCCACCACCCGCCGACCGTCGCCGGCCGGGCACGCTCGCCCCCCCCCAGGGGGCGGCTCCCACTCCCCTCAAAGGCCGGCCCCGCCCGCCCCTCGGGGGCCACGCGTGTGCCGGCCTCCGGGCCCACGTGGGGCCCGCTCGTGGGGGGAGGTCGGCTGGTCAGCGGTGGTGGGTGGGTCGCGTCGGTTGGACGGTGGGGGCGTGGCGTACCAGAGTGGAGGCGCGCGGAGCGCGGAGGTGAACCCGCGGGGCGCGAACCGTAGAGAGAGGTAGCTCGCATGGCGCAGCAGGTGCGGGGCGTGGTGGCCCCGGGCAAGGGTCAGCCGGTCCGGGTGGAGACGATCGTGGTGCCCGATCCGGGGCCGGGCGAGGCGGTCGTCCGGGTACAGGCGTGCGGCGTGTGCCACACCGACCTGCACTACCGGGAGGGCGGCATCAACGACGACTTCCCGTTCCTGCTCGGACACGAGGCGGCCGGTGTCGTGGAGTCGGTCGGCGCGGGGGTGAGCGAGGTGGCGCCCGGCGACTTCGTGATCCTCAACTGGCGCGCGGTGTGCGGCCAGTGTCGGGCGTGCAAACGAGGCCGCCCCTGGTACTGCTTCGCGACCCACAACGCCACCCAGAAGATGACGATCGCCGAGGGCCCGCTGGCCGGCCGGGAGCTGACGCCGGCGCTGGGCATCGGGGCGTTCGCGGAGAAGACGCTGGTGGCCGCCGGCCAGTGCACCAAGGTGGACCCGGCCGCGTCGCCGGCCGCCGCCGGGCTGCTCGGCTGTGGCGTGATGGCCGGCCTCGGCGCCGCCATCAACACCGGCAACGTGGGCCGGGGCGACTCCGTCGCGGTCATCGGCTGCGGCGGCGTGGGCATCGCCGCGATCGCCGGCGCCCAACTCGCCGGAGCCGCGAAGATCATCGCGGTGGACCTGGACGACCGGAAGCTGGAGCAGGCGCGCGGGCTCGGCGCCACGCACACGGTCAACGGGCGCACCGCCGACGTCGTCGAGACCGTGCGCGAGCTCACCGACGGCAACGGCGCCGACGTCGTCATCGAGGCGGTCGGCCGCCCGGAGACGTACGAGCAGGCGTTCTACGCCCGCGACCTGGCCGGCACCGTCGTCCTGGTCGGCGTGCCGACCCCGGAGATGAAGCTGGAGCTGCCGCTGCTGGACGTCTTCGGGCGTGGCGGGGCGCTCAAGTCGTCCTGGTACGGCGACTGCCTGCCCTCGCGCGACTTCCCCATGCTCATCGACCTCTACCGGCAGGGACGGCTGGACCTCGACGCGTTCGTCAGCGAGACGATCACGCTGGACGACATCGAGGAGGCGTTCGCCAAGATGCACCGCGGCGAGGTGCTGCGTTCGGTGGTGGCCCTGTGAGCGGCGACGCGCGGATCGACCACCTGGTCACCTCGGGCACGTTCTCGCTGGACGGGGGCGTGTGGGAGGTGGACAACAACGTCTGGCTGGTCGGCGACGACAGCGAGGTGTACGTCATCGACGCCGCGCACGACGCGCGGGCCATCCTGGCCGCCGTCGGTGACCGCCGGCTGCTCGGCATCCTGTGCACGCACGGCCACGACGACCACATCGACGCCGCCCCCGAGGTCGCCGACGCCACCGGCGCGCCGATCCTGCTGCACCCGGACGACGAGCCGCTGTGGCGGATGAAGCACCCCGACCGGGCGCCGGACGGCCGACTGGCGGAGGGCGACGTCCTCACCGTCGCCGGCACCGAACTGCGCGTCCTGCACACGCCCGGCCACTCGCCCGGCGCGGTCTGCCTGTACGCCCCGACGCTGACGGCCGGCGCGCCGGACGAGGGCGGCGTGCCGGGCGTGGGGACGCTCTTCTCGGGCGACACGCTGTTCCAGGGCGGCCCCGGCGCCACCGGGCGCTCGTTCTCCTCGTTCCCGACAATCGTCGACTCGATCCGCGACCGCCTGCTGACGCTGCCGCCCGAGACGGCCGTCCGCACCGGCCACGGCGACTCCACCACGATCGGCGCCGAGGCGCCGCACCTGGCGGAGTGGATCGCCCGTGGTCACTAGGCGCTGACCGCGCGGGCCAGCGGGTTCGGCAGCGACCCGGACCGCGACGGCGCGACGCCGGCCGCCCGGCCGGGGCGTACGGACGGGGGCCGTACGGTCCGGCCCGCGCGGCCGGGGCGGTGCCGAGGGTCGGGGCGGAGCCGGGGGGCCAGGGGGCGCCGGGGGCTGGACGTACGGGTGGCCGGCGGCCGGCGACTTCGGCGTACGGCCGCGTGGTCGCGCCGGTCGGACGGCTACGGCGGGCGGGTGCGTGGTCGCGGGTGGGCGCTTCGGCGCACGGACGGAGGGTCGCGGACGGGCGGGCTCCGCCTTCGGTAGTCGAGCGTTCTCGACGTACGGGCGGGTGGTCGCGGGTCGGTACGGGTGCGGCGTGCGGGTTCGTTGGAGGTGGGGGTGGCGGCCGGGGCGGGTGGGGTCTGATGGAATCGAGCCCCGGTGTGGTCGGGCCTGGTGCGCGGGGGTGGGCCGAGCACGAGGCGGACCTGTCGTTCTCGGTCGCACCCGATCCAGGGAAGAAAAATGAGAAAAAATCCGGACATACCCGAACCCTTCGCCCGGAGTGCCGCGTCCTCGCTTGTGTAGTCCCGACTCTCGCGTCCGGCCCCGGCCGGCCGCGACGACGCAAGGAGATGAGTGACATGGCAGCAAGGACGCGCCGCGCTCGCGTAACGGCGGCGACGCTGGCCCTCGGCGTGGCGGCGAGCGGCCTGGCGCTGGGGCTGAGCACCGCTTCGGCGCAGGCGACGGAGAAGACCCAGGCCGCGGCCCCGGCCAAGCCGCACGTGACGGTCGACACGCGCAGTTCGAAGCCGCTCAACATCCGGATGTACCCGAGCGAGGACGCCACGGACGTGGGCAACCTCAGCAACGGCACCGTGGTCGGCCTGGACTGTAGAGTCCGCGCCCAGCAGATCCAGGACAGCACCTACTGGTACAAGATCCGTGGCAAGGAGCAGTGGATCACAGCCGAGTTCACCAAGAACCTGACCGGCTCCCTGCCGCTCTGCAAGGACTTCTACCGCGCGCGGCAGGCCACCAGTTCGGTCAACGGCGTGGGCTAGTCACCCCGCCCAGCACAGCACTCCCGGGCCAGCACCCCTGGCCACCGCGCCCCGCCGGCCGCCGCTCCACCAGCGCGCCGACGGGGCGCTCGGCCAAGCGGCCCGTCCGGGGCGGTCCGGGCCCGCCGGATGCCGCGCGTCCCGCCGCGCGCCGGCGCCGGAAGCGGACCTGGGCCGCGTAGCGACAGGTGGGTGGTCGGGGCCACGGAGCCCTCGGCCGGCACGGCGGGAAGCGCGTGCCCGCCCATCATCCGTACGGGGATACCTGGGGCGTCAGTCGGGTCGAAGCGCGGCGGCCGGCCGCCGCGGGAGCCACGTTCCCGTCGGTCGCGCGCCTGGTCCCTCTCGTCCGGGGTGGCGCGGCCGATCACCGGCGGCACGGATCAGCGCGGTTCCCACAGAAGGCGCACACCGCGTCGGCGCACACGCGGTCGGCACGGACACGCGGCCGACCCGCCCCGACGCGGGGCACGTGGCACCTTCGTCAACACGGTTCGGACCGCGGCGAGTCCCCGCTCCGCCCTGCCGTCACCACGATCGCCAGGGGCTTTCGGCCCTGCCCGACGGCGAGACGCGGCTTGGCGGTGCGGCCGCTTCGCGGCAGGCGCTAGAAGCGGTCCGACTCCCAGGCGGCGACGAGGTCGAGGAGGCCGGGGAAGCGGGTGTTGAGGTCGGCGACGCGGACGTGGCTGCGTCGCTCCAGGCCGTACTGGCGCTGCCGGATGACGCCCGCCTCGCGCAGCGCCTTGTAGTGGTGGGTCAGCGACGACTTCGGCCGGTCGATGCCCAGCCAGGAGCAGGAGTGGTCGAACCGCTCCGACTCCAGGAGCAGCTTGCGCACGATGAACAGGCGCAAGGGGTCGCTCAGGGCGCCCAGCACGGTCTCCAGGCGCAGTTCCGCCACGGTGGGCTCGGGCAGCCGTTCGGGCAGGTCAGCGGGTTCGGGCAGCGACCTGATGGCCGGCACGACGCGCTCACTCGACGGCATGGGCCGCCTCCCCTCGCTCGACTCCCTTAGTACGACTGTGATCGTACTGCATGTCGGGTTCGAGCGGCTCGCGTCGGCGTCCACGGCCGCTCCGTACGGCCGCCGAGGCCGGCGCGGGGTCGGACCGCCCCCGTACGCGCGGCGGGTCGGGGGCGTGGAGGCGGCCGACCCGGCGCGCCGGGGGTGGGGCCGGTGGCGTCAGCCGGCGAGGGCCGTCCAGGTCTTGGGGCCCGCCTCGCCGTCCACGACCAGCCGGTTGGCGCTCTGGTAGGCGCGGACCGCGTCGCGGGTGACCTTGCCGAAGCCGGCGTCGACGGCCAGGCCCGCGCCGTGCTTGTTGAGCAGGGTCTGCAGGCCCCGCACGTGCGCGCCGGAGGCACCCTGGCGCAGCGTGTACACCAGGTGCGGCCACGTCTTCGGCCCGACCTGGCCGTCCGCCACCAGCTTGCGGGCCTTCTGGAGCTTCTTGACGGCGGCGGCCGAGACCGAGCCGTACCGCCCGTCGGCGTTGAGCTGGTGGCCGCGCTGGGTCATCAGGTGCTGGACGGCCCTGACGCCGGCACCGCCCGCGCCCGGGTCGAGGGTGGGCCAGCCGCCGCCCAGGTCCACGCCACGGGCGGCGAGGTAGCTGACGGGGTTGGTGATGGCGCCCAGGCCGCCCGCGTGGATCTCGAAGTGCAGGTGCGGGCCGGTGACGTTGCCGGTGGCGCCCATGTCGGCGATCCGCTGACCGACGGAGACCTTGGCGTTCAGGCCGACACGGAACCCGCTGAGGTGCCCGTAGTACGTGTAGCGCCCGCCGCCGTGCGCGATGACCAGGCCGTTCCCGCTGCGCCCGCCCAGCACGCCCGAGCCGCGCCGGATCACGGTGCCGGCCGCGGCGGCGTAGACGGCCGTGCCCGTGGAGTTGGTGACGTCCTGTCCGGCGTGCGGGCCGCCGGCGCGCGGGGCGCCGTAGTGGCCGCCGGCGGGGAAGTGCCCACGCGCCGGGTTGCCCCACTGGCCGTTCTTGAGCGAGGCCGCCGCATGCGCGGTCGGGGCCAGCCCCGGCGCGGCCGACAGGGCCACGACACCGAGCCCAGCCCCGGCCCCCAGCAACAGCCCCCTACGCGAGAGGCCCGCGGGGCGCGGCTCCACCGCTTCCCCGTCCCCGCCATCGACCGGACCGCACTGCTCGCACATGTCGCGTCCTCCTGGTTTTCCCGTCGGCCGCCCACGAGGCGGGCGAAGTTCCTTGGCCAAAGCCGCTGTTGAGCACGTTCTACGCGCGTCGCTTCCACGACGGCGCACGCCCACGGCGTCATGGTGGGCGTTGTCGACGAGAGCATGACAGACATCGGCCCGACGCTCCACAGGTACGGAAGTGACGAACGAGGTTCCGGCGTGGGTTCGCCTGCCGGGCCAACGGGCGCTGGTCTCCGTTCACTTGGCGGGGTGGGCGGTGCGGGCGGGGTGTGTGGGCGGGCGTTGGGGGAGTCGCCGAGGGGCGGCGGTCGAGCGGGACGGGGTTCGGCGGCGGATGCCATGGCGGCGCGCACGGTCGGGGTCGGGTCGGGGCGGGTCGGGCCGGGCCGGGCCAGGCCGGAACGGGCCAGGTCAGGTCGGGGCGGGGCGGGGCGGACCAAGTCAGGCCGGGCCGAGCCAAGTCGGGTCGGACCGGGCCAAGCCGGGTCGGGGCGGGCCAAGTCAGGCCGGACCGAGCCAAGTCGGGTCGGGTCAGGCCGGGTCAGGGCGGGCCGGGGGAACTTTCGTACAAGACAGGGCCGTCGGGGTCGGGCGACGGTAGGGGCATGCGCAGACACGAAGCGGGGCCCGCTCCCGTGGCCCACGGTGCCGAGAACGGCTGGGAGGTGGCCCGGCCCGTCGGGGGCACGGGCCTGGACGGCGTCCGGATGGCCGGGTTCCGTGACCGTATCGCCGCCGGGCTGGACCTGCGGGTACTCCCCCAGCCGGTGGTGGTCGTCGTCATCGGCCTCGGGGACAGGACGGTCACGGTGGAGAACGCGGCCGGGCACCGCCCCATGACGGGACTCGTCGCCTCGCTGTCGCCCGGCCCGGCCCGCGTCCGGGGCGAGCACGTCGAGTGTGTCGAGGTGTGCCTGTCGCCCCGGGCCGCCTACGCGCTGCTGGGCGTCTCCCCGCGCGAGCTCAACGGCTCCGTCACCGGCCTCGACGACCTGTGGGGCCCGCCCGCGCGACGCCTGCGCGAGCGGCTGACCGACACCACGACCTGGGCGGAACGCCTCGCGCTGACGGAGGAGTTCCTCACGCGGCGGGCCACGGGGGCCCCGTCGATGGCACCCGAGGTCGCCGCCGCCTGGGACACCATCGTGGCCCGTCGGGGCCGGGTACGGGTCGACGACCTGGCCGCGTCCGCCGGCTGGAGCCGCAAGCGGCTGTGGGCCAGGTTCGGCGCCCAGATCGGCCTCACCCCCAAGCGTGCCGCGATGCTGGTCCGCTTCGACCACGCCGCCCGAGCGCTCGGCGCGGGCGGGAGCGCCAGCGATGTCGCCCTGACGTGCGGATACGCCGACCAGCCCCATCTCCACCGCGACGTACTGGCCCTCGCCGGGTGCACGCCCGCCGCCCTGGCCAGTGGGGGCCCGCCCGCGAGCTGACCCGAGCGCGGGGCCCGGCTTCGCGCCCGCGCCACGGGAGTGCCGCCGCCCGCGCCCGTCTCCGCGCCCGCCCCGCGCGTACCGCCGCCCCCGAGGACCCGACCGACGAACAACACGACGGCACGAGGACCACGCACGTCCCCGTGGCACCAGGAAGGGAAGTACCCGTGACACACACCGGTCTCCGAGCACCCGAGACGGCCGACCGCGATCTGATCGTCCGGCTCGCGTTCGGCAGCATGGCCGCGCAGACACTGCGCGCGGCGATCCAACTGCGCGTGGTGGAGCGGGTGGGCGACACGCCGCGCCGGGCCGCCGACGTCGCCAGGGACGCCGGGGCCGCGCCCCAGCCCATGACGCGACTGCTGCGCGCCCTGGCCGGACTCGGCCTGCTCCACGAACACGCCCCCGGCCTCTTCTCGGTGACCCCCACGGGCGCCCTCCTCGACGACCGGCGCCCCGAGTCGCTCGCGTCGTTCGTGCGGATGTTCACCGAGCCGGCGATCGTGCGCGCCTGGGAGGACCTGGAGGGCAGTGTCCGTACCGGCGAGATCGCGTTCGACACCGTCTTCGGTACGGACTTCTTCAGCCACCTGGCCCAGCGTCCCGAGCTGAACGCGGAGTTCAACGCCGCGATGAGCCAGGCCACCTCGAAGACCGCCGCCGTGCTGCCCCGCGCCTTCGACTTCGGGCGCTTCACCACGGTCACGGACGTCGGCGGGGGCGACGGAACCCTGCTGGCCGGCGTGCTCGCCGCGTATCCGGGGCTGACGGGCGTGGTCCTCGACACGGCGGAGGGCCTGGCCGAGGCGCCGGGGACGCTGGAGCGGCACGGGCTGGCGGGCCGCTGTTCCCTGGCCGCCGGGGACTTCTTCCGCGCGATCCCCACAGGCTCGGACCTGTACCTGATGAAGAGCGTCCTGCACGACTGGACGGACGACCAGGTGGTCACGATCCTGGGCCACTGCCGCGCGGTGCTGCCGCCCGGCGGCCTCGTCCTGATCGTGGAACCCGTGCTGCCCGACGTCGTCACCGCCGACGCCGACGTCAGCGACGGCGGCATCACCTATCTGAGCGACCTCAACATGCTGGTGAACGTGGGTGGCAGGGAACGCACCCGCGAGGACTTCGAGGCGCTGTGCCACCGCGCCGGCCTGTCCCTCACCTCGGTCACCCCACTCGCCGGGGCCGCGCCCTTCTCCCTCATCGAGGCCGTGGCCGACTGAGTAGGGGCGTCGCCCGACACAGTAGGGGCGTTGGCCCGCTGACGACGGCCCGCGCGGGTCGGTCTCCCACCACGACCGCGCCCCCGCCCAACCGTGGGCGGAGGGGGCGGGGCGGTCGCGGGGAGCTGGCGTCGGGTCGGGCCTGGCGTCGGGATCGGGGGCGGGGCCGGGGCTGGCCTGGCCTCGGGGTCGGGGTCGAGGTCGGGTTCGGGCCTGGCGTCGGCGTCAGGGCTGGCGTCGGGGGCGACGCGGGCTGGATCGCAGCGGTACGCGGCACGCGCCGTAGGGCGTACGCGGTGCAGGCTTGGCCGGCACGGGCGGCGGGCCGTACGCGGCGCGAGGCCGACCCCGCACCCGGGGCGCGTCGTGCGCGCCCCGGCCCGCCCCGGGGGCGCGCCGTACGCGTGCGGGTCGGCGGCGCGAGCGGTGGCGCCCGGGGCGGAAGCCCGAGGGCCGGGGCGGAAGCCCGAGGGCCGGGGCGGTCAGTCACGGGGGCGGCGGGAGCGGGGTGGGGTGTGGAGCCGGACCGTCAGCGCGGTGGCCGTGACGGCGCAGGCCAGGGCCGCCGCCAGCGCGGGGACGTGTCCGGTCGGAGGAGCGGCGCCCGGCTCGGGGCCGGGGCCGGTCAGGGCGACGCCGAGCCCGCCCGCCACCGTGACCACCGTCTTGGTGACCCCGGACGCCGCGCCCGCGTGGCGGGGAGGGACCGCCGCCTGGGTCGCGGTCAGTGTCAGCGCGCCGGCCAGCCCCAGGGCCGCGCCGGCGGCCGTGGTGGCGCACAGGTACAGCGGGAGGGAGCCGGCGGCGGCCACCCCGCCGAGCGCCACGGCCCCGGCGGCCAGGCACCCCGCCATGACAGGCACCGCGCGCGGCACGCCCACCCGGCCCGCCACCACGCCCGCGACCGCCATCGCCGTCGCGGGCGCGAGGAACGCCAGCCCCGAGGCCCCCGCCGCCAGCCCCCACCGGCCCTGCAACGCCTGCGGCACGACGAACAGGAACACGACCGTGGCCGCGTTGGCCACGGCTCCGGACGCGGTGAGCACGACGTACCGGCCATCGCGCGTCAACGCCGGGTCCACCAGCGGGGCCGCCGCCCGTCGGCGCCGGCGCGCGAAGAGCGCCAGCGCCGCCCCGCAGGCGGCCAGTGTCGCCGCGCTCGCGCCCGAGGCCCACCCCCAGACACGCACCCGGTCGGCGAACAGTCCGAGTGCGGCGAGCGCGACCGTGGCCGCCGCCAGGCCCGGCCAGTCCCACCGTTCCCGTACGCCGCGCCCGCCGCTGACACCCCGGCCGCCGCGTACGCCCCGCCCGCCGCCTGCCGTGCGTACGGCCGCCTCCCGCACTACGCGCCCATCCCCCGCATCGCCCGTATCACCCGTATCGCCCGCCCGCCGCGCGTCGCGTGCCGCCCACAGGGCGAGCGCCGCGCACGCCGTGAGGGGCACGCTGAGCCAGAAGACGGCTCGCCATGACAGGGCCTGCGTCAGGACGCCCCCGACGAAGGGGCCGCACGCGGTGGCCACCCCGCCCAGCCCGAAGGCCCAGCCGGTCGCGCGCCCGCGCAGTGCGGGCGGGTAGACGCTGGTCAGCAGGGCGAGCCCGCACGGCATGAGACAGGCGGCGCCCACGCCCTGCGCCACCCGGGCCGCCACCAGGGTCGGCAGCCCCGTCGCCACCGCGCACCCGACCGAGGCCGCACCGAACAACGCCAGCCCGCACAGCACCATCCGCCGCAACCCCCACAGGTCCCCCAACCGCCCCGCGCCGACCATCAGCGAGCCAGCCGCCAGCAGATAGCCGCTCACCACCCACCGCGCCCCGGCCACCCCGCCGCCCCCGCCCGCCTCGGGCCGGCCTCCGGACACACCGCCCGGTACGTCCGTACGCGTCGGGTCGGGCACGAGGTCGGCGGCGATCCGGGGCAGGGCCGTGTTCAGCGCGAACGCGTCGAGCTGGACGCAGAACACCGCGAGCGCCACCGCCACCAGCACCCACCCGCGCGCCCGACGCGCGGACGCCTCCCGCCCCGTCCCCGCTGCGGCCCCGGCACTCCTCGCGCCCCGTCGCCACCCCACCGCCATCACGTCGCCCCTTCCGGTGCGCCATCCGCACCCGCACCCGCCTCCCCGCGCGCGGACGCGCGCGGGGGCACCGCTTCAGGGGGGAGGTGTGCGCCGGAATCGCGGCACCGGGGGCCGCGACGTACGCGAGAGGTGAGAGCCGGGAAAGCCGCCCGGATGAGGGGCGGGGGCGCCTGCTCGGCACGCGGCGGGAGCCCTCGTCGGCGAGGGCTACGCCCGACATACGACCGGGGCGCGGGGACGGGGCACGGGGGCGGTGGCTGGTCAGCCGGGAGCCCCGCCGCGACGACCCCGCCGGGGACCGCTCCCCGCGAGCCTACCCCGGCGCCCCCGGGAGCGGCGGTACACCTACGCCCCCGGAGCCACACCGCCGGCGCCCGCCCGCCTCTCGGGGCCGCCCCCGACACCGACCCAGATGCCCCCGACGGGGACGCCGACCCCTACGCCGGCGCCCGCACAGGCATGCCCCCGGGGGGCTGGCCCCGGCACCGGTCTCCGCACCCGCACGAGCCCCGCCCCCGACGCGGGCACAGTCACCGTCCCCAGCCCCACCGCCCCCGGCACCGCGCCAGCGGGCCAGCGGGCCCCGCCCCGGTGGGGCGCGGCCCCGCGCAGGGTCCCGGGCACTGCGCCCGGCTCAGCCCGCCCCCCTCAGCGGCCAGGTGGAAGCGGCCCCGGGAGTGCCCGGCTCGGGACGCATGACTCGGGGCACACGGCTCGGGCGCACGGCTCGGCGGTGGCGCGCGGGCGCCCCCGCTCCGTGGCGTGGCGGCGCCCCGGGGGCGTGACACCATCGGCAGCGTGATCGACCTCGGCTACTCCCTCTCCCCCCGCTTCCCCGACCCGCCGCAGACGGACTACCGGGGCGCGGACGTGTACGCGCTGCGGCACGACCTGTTCTGCGGCGACGTGTACCTGGCCGACACCGAGGCCGACCGCGAGGTGTCCACAGCCTGGGGATGGGTGCCGGTCCTCGACTTCGCGTGGGCGCTGTGCGACATCGTGGAGCAGCTCGACCGCGACCCGCGCGGCAGCCGGTCCGCGCGGCAGATCCACGCCGAACTGGACTTCACCGAGTCCAGCGACCGCATGCTCTTCGAGCGCCGCTTCGGCTGGGTGGACGTCACCGCCGACTGGGTGCCGCTTGAGGAGCCCCCGCTGACGTTCAACCACGGCGCGCTGCGGCGCGAGGCCCGCGACTTCCTCCACGACGTGGTCGCCGACCTCACCGACATGCACGAGGGCCTGGCCGACAACCCCGTCGTCTGGGACGTCCAGAGCCGCTTCCCCCGCGTCTGACCTCCCCCGCGTACGCCCCGCGCGGGCCTCCGCGCCACCAGGGCCGCTCCATGTCGCGCCCTCGCCCCGTCGTGGGAAGCGCCCGGGCCACCTCGTACGCGGACGACCTCCGCACGCTCGCCCTCGCGACGGCGTTCACCCCGGCCGCCGGGGCACGCCGCTGGCCCGGCGCCCGCCGCGTGCCGGGCCAGCTCCTCCGGGGCCGGCCTCACCCCGTCGGTTCGCCGCCCGGGCCCGCCTCCACGCGGACGCCGAGCTGGGAGGCGAAGGCGGGGGCCAGGTCGAGGAGTTGGGCGGGGCTGATGACCGCGCCGGACAGCGCGTCCAGGCCACGGGCGATGTCGAGCTCGGTCACGCCGCGCAGGTCCACGTCCTTCATGCGGGCCGCGCTGAAGTCCGCCCGGCGCAGGACACAGCCCACGAAGGAGACCCGCTCCAGGCTCGCGTCGCCGAAGTCCGCCTCGATCAGCACGCACCCCTCGAACGTGACGTCCCGCAGTCTGGCCCGGCGCAGGTTCAGGTAGTCGATCTTGCCGCCACGGACCAGGACGCGCTCCCACGAGCCACCGTGCGCCTGCGTGCCGCCCAGTCGGGCGTCGGTCAGCTCCACGTCGCGCAGCGAGGCCGAGGACAGGTCCGTGCCCACGCCCCGCACCTCGGCGATGGCGCTGTCGACGAACCGGGCGCCCGCGAGGACCGTCCCGCCGAGCGCGCAGCGCCGTATCCCGCAGTCCAGGAACCGCGCGCCGCGCGCCACCTGGCCGCTCAGGTCGAGGTCGGCGAGGTCCAGCCCGTCGTAGTCGCCCTCGGTCTCCAGCTCGCCGTCCGCGTACGCCGTCAGGGCCGGCAGCGACACCGTCGGGCGGCGCGGTGCCCGCGCCCCGCCGTCCGCCGCCCGCCGACTCCCCGCGCCCGTGCCACCGGTGCGCCCTCGCACTCGCTCCGCCACGTGTCCCGCCCTCCGCCGTTCCCGTCCCGCCGCCCGATCACGCCCCTGCCCTCCCATCGTGCACCCGGGGTCTGACAACGACCGGCCCGCGCGCCCCGCCCCCGGCCCGCACGCCGCGCCCGCCCGCCCCGACCCCCCGCCCGGTGCGGCGCGGTCCGGCCGACCGGTCGGAGCGCCGCCTGGCCGGACCTCCGGTGGGGCGGGTGGGTGAACGGGGTCGCACGGGGCTTGACTTGAACAATAGTTGAAGTTGGACGCTTGTCGCACGACGTGGCCCCGCGGGGCCCCAACCGATGGAGATCGCCATGCACGCCGTTCGTCTGCACGCCTTCGGACCGGCCGAGAACCTCACGTACGAGCGGGTCGCGGACCCCGAGCCGGGGCCGGGGCAGGTGCGGATCAAGGTGGCGGCGGCGGGGGTGCACGTCATCGACACCACGTTCCGCTCTGGCGACCCCGACACGCCGTACCCGCTCCCCGAGTTGCCGACGATCCCCGGTCGCGAGGTGGCGGGCACCGTCGACGGGCTCGGCGAGGGCGTCGACGCCTCCTGGCTCGGCCGTCGCGTGGTGGCGCACCTGGGCATGGTGCCCGGCGGGTACGCCGAACTCGCCGTGGTCGCCGCCGAGAAGCTGCACGCGCTCCCCGACGACCTGCCCTTCGACCAGGCCGTCGCCATGATCGGCACCGGTCGCACCACGGTGGGCATCCTGCTGTTCGCCGAACTCACCGCGGACGACGTGGTGTTCGTGACGGCCGCCGCCGGCGGTATCGGTTCGCTGCTGGTGCGGTACGCCAAGCACGTGGGGGCCACGGTGGTGGGCCTGGCGGGCGGGCCGGCCAAGGTCGAGCGGGTCACCGCGCTGGGCGCGGACGTGGCCCTGGACTACACCGCCGCCGGCTGGGCCGACCAGGCGCGGGCCGCCCTCGGTGGCCGCGCGGCCACCGTCGTCTTCGACGCCGTGGGCGGCGAACTCGCCCTGCCCGCCGTGGACCTGCTCGGCCCCGGCGGGCGGCACCTCGTGTACGGCTGGGCCGACGGCCCGCTCGACCTGGGCGAGGCGGAGCTGGAGCGGCGCGGCATCACCTCGCGGCAGGTCATCGGCAAGCCGCTGTTCGACCGGATCGGCGGCCCGGCGGGGATGCGCGGGCTGGAGGAGGACTCCATGAAGCTGGCCGCCACGGGCGTCCTGGTGTCGCCCACGCACCCGTTCCCGCTCGCGGAGGCGGCGGCGGCCCACCACGCGGTCGAGACCCGCGCCACGATGGGCAAGGTCGTCCTCATCCCCTGACGTGGCATGTCACCCCCGCCCCGTCCCTGTCTCCCCCGGCCCCACCCCGGACGTGGTCTCCGCTCGCGGGCGGGGGCGAGGCTGGCCGAAGTGGTCACGGCGCGCCCCCTACGCGCGGGCGGGCGCGCATCGACCGGCCCCGAGTGGTCGCGGCGCGACACCCGCTACGCGCGGGCGGGCGCGCGAGGGCGGCCGGGGGCGGGGCGGCCAGGCCCGGCCGCCGCGCCGCCCGCTCCCCGCCGTCCTCCCTCACCGTGCGAGGCTCAGCTCACGCGCGCAGTTGTTCAGGCGCCGGCCGCCGGTGTCCGTGCGCGTCGCGATGGACTCGACGCGAACGCCGAACCGGCCGCGCAGGCAGCCGCCCGGCCCGATCGAGAAGCACCTGCCCGCCACCAGCGGCAGGTGCTCGCCCCCACCAGGTACGGCGGGTCGTGGGTGGTGACGCCGATGCCGTGGCCGGTGCGGTGGATGCCGTACTCGCCGTAGCCCGCCTCGGTGATGACACGGCGGGCCACCCGGTCGATGTCCTGGCGGCCGACCCCGGGGCGGAGCGCCGCGAACGCCGCCTGCCGCGCCTCGCGGACCACGTCGCGCACCGTGTACTCCTCGGGCATCGGCTCGCCCACGTGCACGGTGCGGGTGGTGTCGGAGCCGTAGCCGTCCAGCCGGCCGCCGAGGTCCGGGACGACCATGTCGCCGTCCTCGATGACGCGCTCGCCCGGCTCGTGGCGCGGGCCGCCCCGGCTCGTGGTGCGCGCTCGCCCGGCTCGGGCCGGAGCCGACGACGGTGAAGTCCGCCTGGCTGTGGCCGTGTTCGCGCAGCGGCGCGGCCAGGTCGGCGGCGACGTCGCGCTCGCGCCGCCCGGCGAAGCGCGCCGCGTGGATCTCCTCGTACGTGGCGGCGGCGCGTGACGGCGGATCAGGACGGCCCGCCTCGCGTGCGGGCGCGCGCGGGAAGCCGGGGATCGACGTAGGGGCGGGAGGGGGGTCGGGGCATCCGTCCCCGCACGCACGCGCGCGTGCGAAAGCGCCCGCCCGCGCCGAGGACCCACGGCGGCCACCCGAGGCGTACGGCACCCGCCCGGGAGCACGGCACCCGTCCGACGCGGCCGGCACACGTCGCGCGGCCAGTCCCTGGCTCGCTCGGGGCGGGCCGGGGCGCGCGGTCGCTCCGGTCACCCGAAACGGCCGGCCAGGCCAAGGGGCCGGCCAGCCCAGACGACGGGCCGGATGGCCGGCCAGACCGGGCGGCCGGTCAGGCCGGGCGACGGGTCACTCGGGGAAGCCGCGCCCGATCCGTACGGCCGCGTCCACCAGTTCGCTCACGTGCATCCGGCCGGCGCTGCTCGGCATGCGGTTGCCGGGCCAGTACGCGGAGAGCGCGGCCACCACCCGGCCGCCCGGCCCGTACACCGGCGCCGCCACCTCGGCGCCCTCGCGCTTGCGGACGTCGATGCTCTGCGCCCAGCCCTGCCGGCGCACGCTGGAGAGGGAGGCGGCGGTGAACCGCGAGCCGCGCAGCATCTCGTGCAGCACCTCGGGCTCCTCCCAGGCGAGCAGCACCTGCGAGGTGGGCCCGGCGTTCATCGGGAAGGCCGCGCCGACGGGCACCGAGTCGTAGTGGCCCGACGCGTCGTAGGAGGGCGCCGGGGCGGCGGCCACGCAGATGCGCAGGTTGCCACGGCGACGGTAGAGGCGGGCGTTGGCACCGGTCACGTCACGCAGTTCGGCCAGGACCGGGTTGGCCACCGTCAGCAGCCGGTCCTGGCACGCCTGTACGGCCATCAACCCCAGTCGCGGCCCCAGGATGAACCGCCCGTGCTTGTCTCGGGCCAGCAGCCGCAGTCGCTCCAGCGCGAGCACCAGCCGGTGGGCCGTCGGACGCTTGAGACCGGTGTCGGCCACCAGCCTCGTTAACGAGGCGGGGCCGGCTTCCAGCACCCCCAGCAGGAGGGAGGCCTTGTCGAGGACGCCCACCCCGCTGAGCGTCTGCTCAGGGGCCAGCGCCTTCTCGGGACTAGTCATCGTCATGCGTGTGTCTCCTCATCGGACCGGCCCCGCGGTGTGCCAGGACCGTCCACAACCACGGCTTCGTTGCGGATGTCGAGCGATAACGGGCGGAGGTTCGACAGGGCTGGGGGGAGACTGCCGACCCTCTGCCACCGCTGGCGCTCCGGGAGGAGTGGCCACCGGTGGGATTCATCATCCTTAGTTGGCGCGGATTCCAATTCCCACGGACATGTCTAGCCGCCCGGAGAGAACACCCGCAATGACCACTACAGGAAGCTGCCAGCCACGCCAGGCACCCAGCAATAGTTTGTCTTTCGCGTATTCGACGCGCACTCAACCCGAACGGGGGTTCCCCGCAACCGGCCCCCGCCCCCGTCCCACAACGCCCCTTCCCCCCGTCCACCGCCGCCTCCTCCCGCGCGCGAGCCCCGCCACTCCGTACGCCGGCCACCAGGCCACCCCGTACGGCAGCGCGCACGCCCTCCCGTACGGCACCTCGCGCGCCCCTCTCCCCGACGGGGCGTACGCCGGGGCGCGCCCTTGTCCAGCGGGTCGACGTGGCGCCGTACCAGCCGAGCCGGCGGCCCCGTGGCGGTGGCCGCCCGGCGCCCCGGGTGGCCACCTCCGCTTCGGTGGGGGGCGCGCCCGCGCGGGGTGCCCCGTTCAGTGCGCCTCCGGCGTCGGGGTCAGGGCCGGTGCCGGGGCCGTGACGGG
This sequence comes from Streptomyces sp. NPDC057702, assembly GCF_042799315.1. Classification (NCBI taxonomy): domain Bacteria; kingdom Bacillati; phylum Actinomycetota; class Actinomycetes; order Kitasatosporales; family Streptomycetaceae; genus Streptomyces; species Streptomyces sp. NPDC057702. The sequence continues at coordinate 25,234 of NZ_JBHVJC010000038.1, forward strand.
GACCGCCGTAGGCGCCGGCAGCAGGCCCAGCTCGGCGGCCCGGACGCCCGCCTGGAACCGCGAGTCGGCGCCGAGCAGGGACATCATCTCCGCGACGTACCGCCGATACGTCCGCACCGAGACCGACAGTTCGCGCGCGGCCACCTCGTCCGTGACGCCCAGCCGCAACCACTCCAGGATCTGCCGGAGCATCTCCTTGCGGCTCCGGTCGCCGGCGTCCAACCGCTCTCCGGCGGCCAGTGACTTGCGCCAGATGCCGGTGAACAACGTCCGCATCGCCTCGATCACGCCCGGGTCCCGGATGGTCGAGGCCCGACGGCCGACCGCCGCGTCCGCGCAGACCAGGGCCGCGCGGCCGTCGACCACGACGGCCGCCAGCAGCGGGATGCGGGCCACCCGGACCTCCAGCGGCACCGGCCCGCCGCAGTGCCGCTGCACGAACTGCCGGTCCAGCGCGCCCGGCGCGCACAGCAGCCGCGCCCGCACCCCGCGCCGCCCGCCGCCCGGCCCGCGCCCGCCACTTCCCGCGCCGTCCGCGCCCCAGACGGGGCCGGCGTGCGGCGGGGCGCCGGCACCCCGCCCGACGTCGGCGTTCAGCGAAGCGCGAGAACCGGCCACACCCGCCGAAGCGGAAGCCGGCCCCTCCGTATCGGCGTCGCCCGTCCCGCGCGCCTCGTCCGCGTCGGCGGGCCGGCCGGTTTGGCCCTGCGCCGCCAACCAGTCGCCCAGCGCGGAGTAGAGCACCTGCGCGTGACCCGAGTCGCCCGCCAGCACGACGTCCACGCTCTCGCGCGCCTGGCCGAACAGTTCCCTGGCCGTCGCCAGGATCTCGTTTTCCTGACTGCCGACCGTGGCCACCCACGCATTGCGGGCCTGCCGGTCCCGGTGCTTCACCACCGTGGATTCCACGAGCGCGCGGACCGCGAGCAGTTCCTGCGCTATGTCGTCCTCGGCCGTCGGATTTCCCGCGCCGGACGCGGCGTGTACGAATTCCCTCAACTCATTCACCCCCGTGAATTTTTCCCCCGTGGTTTCCGCCGCCACGAAAGGCCGGTGGCCTTTCGCGGCGGGGAGTTGGCCGCCGCGCGGCCGGACGGATCCGACCGGCGCGACGTCCCTTACCGTCGGCGACGGCCGGCGCCCGGTGTTCGCGGGTTCTCCCCGCGCCCGTCCGGCCCTCTCCACGGCTTTGGCCCGGCCCCGCTCACGCCGGGCCGAGCAGCCCGAGTTCGTAGGCCCGGACCCCCGCCTGGAAGCGGGAGTTGGCGCCCACGTCACGCATGATGGCGGCGACGTGGCGGCGGTAGGTGCGCAGCGACACCTGGATCTCGCGGGCCGCCACGTCGTCGGTGCGACCGGCGCGCAGCCGGTCCAGGATCCTGCGTACGGAGTCGGTGCGCAGCCGGTCGGCCAGCCGCAGGTGCTCGGCCATCGGCATCGCGGTGCGCCAGGCGGCGGCGAACATCAGGTCCAGGACGCGGACCGACGCCGGGTCCTCGATCACCGAGGCGTAACGCCCCGGCTGGCCGGGCCCGGCGTGGACGAAGGCCGTCTGGCCGTCCACGATCACCCCGCCCTGGAGGTCACCGGTCTCCACCCGCACCTCGTGGCCGGCCAGGCCGCGCCGCACCGCGGTGGCGATACCCGGCGCCTCCAGCGCGTCCGCCGCGCACAGGATGCGCACGGCCACGCCGCGCCCCGCCACCGCGTGGAGCTGGTCCAGCAGCGGCGCGAGCGGCTGCGCCTGGTCGGGGCAGCCGGAGACGATGACGCTCACGCTGTGCCGGGCCCGCGCGACCAGTTGGTGCACGGTGCGCCGGGCGGCGGGCCCGTCGTCGGCGACCGCCACGGAGGCGGGCTGCTCGCCGCACCGCCGGTGCAGCGTGACCGCCGACTCGATCAGCTCGCACACCTGCCGCAGCGCGTGCTCCACCGCGTCCGGGCCACCCGCGCCCTCGCGCTCGCCACGCGGGGCCCAGCGGTCGGCGCCACGGCCCGGGCCGGCCACCGCGTGGTCAACCACCACGCGGTCGGTGACCGCGCGGTCGGTCGGCGGGCCGTCGGCCCACCCCAGGCCCCGGTCCAGGTGCTCGCGCGGCCCCTGGGCCGGCCGCTGCCGCCCGCCCGTCGGGTGCGCGTAGGCCAGGCCGGCGGCCTCGTACGGATCGCGCGGGCCGCCCCCCGCGGCGGTCCGCGCGCCCGGGGCCCAGCCCCGTCCCCCGTCCAGGTGGGCGCGCTCGCTTTCCCTTACGGATCGCGCGGCGGTGACCGTCGCGGAATCCGGTCCCGAATTCACCACCGGCTGTCGCGGGGAATACCCGCCGGCCGTCGGCCGGATATCCGACGGCATATCCGTGTAGTCGGCCCGGCCCGCGTCCGGGAGTATGTTCTCGCACGCGGTTGGAGCGGCGTTCAGCACCGCGCGCGAACTTGTCAGGGGCGCCCGAACCGCACTTCCGAGCGTGCCCCTTTGCGGGTGCGCGGCGGCGGTGGGACGCGGGTGGGTGGATGGGCCCGGAGTTGGTGGGGCCAGTGAAGTCGTCTGTGGGCTCGTATCCGTGCTCTGTGACATCGTCGCCAGTTCTGCCATGACTCCCCCATGCGATGCGCGGCGCGGCGTTCCCTGTACGGAGCGAAAACGCTTCGAACACACAGGTGGATCGAATCAGTCGCGATACCCGTGAGATTCCGGATGACTGAAAATGCGATGACGGGTCAACCTTCTCGCCCGACGCCGCGTCCACCTGTGCGCCACTCGTTCTTCACCCATGAACTTCGCTCATGAGCCGGCGTGCTTTTCGTGGCTGGAATGACCCATCCACTGGGCCGCGAGATTAGTTCGCTGGCCGCGACCCAGTCAACGCACGCCAATGCGCAAAGAAAAGGCAAAGACACCGTTGTGTACCGGGTCCGTTACGGGGCTGCCCCGACGACGCAACGCGCCTGACAGCAAACTGCCGGCGCCGTCCGAAACGTGCGCCCCGCGACGCCCCACCCCCCACACGACGCACACGAGCCGCTACGTCGCGCGAACCGTCGCCCCCCGCCTGTCCGCTTGTGGACAGCGCCGCCGCCGGATTGGCAAGTGTGTGTCAGTTACGGAATCCCTCCCCACCTCCGGCCGACCCCGGCCCTCCGCCGGTGGCGCAAACTCACCCCTCCCACCACGCTCCACCCCGTTTCCGCCTCCCGTCCCACCCCGTTCCGAACCCACCCGCGAGCCCGGAACCCCACCACGCCGGCCGCTCCCCACCCCGCCTGAGCCCCCGCGTACCGAGCCGATCCAACCGCCAGACCCGGACCGGCCCGACCACGGGCCCCGCCCCACGCCCGGTCCAGCCTCGCGCCGAGCCCGACCCCACGCCGGGGCCGACCTCGCGCCGGGGACCACTCCACGTACGGGGTCGAGTCGGGGTCCGGCCCGCCCCACCCCAGGTGAGTCCGCGCGAGCCCGGGGGCGCAAGCTGGGAGCCTGGCCGGATCCGTGGTCGGGCCCGCCCCGGCCCGCGTCCGACCGCAGCCCCCGACCCGGCCCCGACCCGGCCAGGGGTCCCGCACCGCGACCCCTGGCCGGGGTGCCGCGCCCACCGCGTAGGAGACCGCTCGTGCCCGACCCCCGCCACCCGACGACGGGCGGCCCCGACCCGGACCCCCGCCCCGCCAAGGCCGGCCCGAGCCCCGGGGGCCCCCACTCCAGCGACCCCCGCCCGGGGGACCCGCATCCCGGGGACCCGCACCCCGCCACGCCGGACCCGCGCCCCGCACACCCGGCCGACCCGGGCGCGGACCCCGCGCACCCCACCCCGCGCACCCCGGACGCACACCCGCGTCCCACGCCGCCGCCAGCCGCCCCGGCCGGCTCCCCCGCCACGTCAGCGGAGAGGCCACCGAGCCCCCCGCACGGGGCCCAGGCGGCCGAGTCGGCCCCGCTCCCCCCGTTCCTCGGCCGGCCGAAGACGGGCACCCGCTGGGAGGTGGTCGCGGTGGTCGCCGCCGGCGGGGCGCTCGGGGCCAGCGCCCGTTACGGGGCCGGGCTGCTGTGGCCCACCGCGCCGCACGCCTTCCCGTGGACGACGCTGTGCGTCAACGTCGTCGGCTGCGCGCTCATCGGCGTCTTCCTCGTCGTCCTCCAGGAGGCGTGGCACGCACCGCCGCTCGTCCGACCCTTCGTGGCCACCGGCGTACTCGGCGGGTTCACCACGTTCTCGACGTACGCCGTGGACGTGGAACGCCTCACGCACGACGGGCGGATCGCCACCGCCGTCAGCTATCTGGCGCTCACCCCGCTGGCGGCGCTGGCGGCGGTCTGGGGCGCGGTGGCCGTCACCGACCGGGCACTGGCGGGACGGCGGGCCCGGGCATGACATGGCTGCTGGTCATCATCGGCGCGGCGGTGGGCGCCCCGCTGCGCTACCTGACCGACCAACAGGTGCGCGCCCGCTACCGCACGGCCATCCCCTGGGGAACGTTCCTGGTCAACGTCGTCGGAAGCCTGGTGCTCGGGCTCGTCACGGGTGCCGTCGTCGCGGGCGCCGCCGGCTCGCGCTGGCAGGCGCTGCTCGGTACGGGGCTGTGCGGGGCGCTCACCACGTACTCCACGTTCTCGTACGAGACCCTGCGGCTCACCGAGACCCACCACCGGGGCTTCGCCGCCGCCAACGTCGCCGCCACCCTGCTGGCCGGCCTCGGCGCGGCGTTCGCGGGCGCGGCCCTGGCCCGCGCCCTCTGGGGCTGACGCGCCCCGCGCACGCCGGCCCGGAGCGGGCCCACTCCCGCCCCGGGCCCGCAGCCGCCACCCAGCACCCACCACCACCCGAGGCGGCCCCACCACGCGCCCGTAACCCCCCGCGCGCCCCGAACCAGGCCCGGCGACGCGTCCGGCACCCACCCGAACCAGGCCCGGCGAGGAGCACCACCCCGCGCCCCGAACCAGGCCCGACGAGCCAGGCCCCCGCACGCGGCCCGAACCGGGTGAACGGCTCCGCCCCGCACCGTGAACCAGTCAGACCAGCCCCCCCCGCGCACCACCGCGCACGCTCCGCGCCCTCAGCCGCCGGGCCGCGCCTCCGTCCGCCGGGTGAGAGGCGCGAGGACGCGCCACTGGTCCAGTGGGAGTTCGGGCGTGCTCGCCGGCAGGGCCTGGAGGCAGACGTGGTCGGCGCCCGCCGCCAGGTGGGCGCCCACCCGCTCCGCGGCCACGTCCTCGCCGATCGCCACCAACGCGTCCACCAACCGGTCACTGCCGCCGTCGGCGAAGTCCGCCTCCGTGAAGCCGAGCCGCCGCCAACTGGCCCGGTAGGGCGCGGCCGGCAGATAGCCCGCGACGTGCTGGCGCGCCCTGTCCCGCGCCACGTCGGCGGGCAGCCCCACCACCACGGCCTGCTCCACGACCAGCGCGGGCCCGGGGCCGAGCACCGCGCGGGCCCGCGCCGTGTGCTCGGGCGTGACCAGGTAGGAGAACGCGCCGGCCGACCGGTCCCGGGCCAACTCCACAGCTCGCGGGCCGAGCGCGGCGAGCAGCCGGGGAGCGCGCGGCGCCTCGGCCGCGAAACCGTCGTCGAGCCCGGCCAGCGCGAGCACCGGGTCCACCTCGTCGAGGCGGTCGAGATGCTCGCGCAGGGCCGTCAGAGGCCGCTCGTACCGCAGGCCGAGGACGCCTTCGACCAGCCGCGCGTGCGAGGTGCCGAGCCCGAGCACGAAGCGGCCCGGGTGGGCGTCGAGCAGCGCGCGGGCCTGCGCCCGGACCGTACGCGGATGGCGCCCCCAGATCACCGCGATGCCCGTCCCCACCACGAGCGAGCGGGTGGCCCCCAGCAACGTGGCCACCTCCATGAACGGATCGCGGACCAGCCCCTCGCTGAGCCAGAGGGCGCCGTAACCCAGCTCCTCGATCTCGACCGCGGCCTCGGCGGACGCGGCCGGCGGACGCAGGTCCACGCCCGGCACCCACAGGCCCACGGCCCCCAGCGGCGGGAGGGCCGCGAGACCCGCCGAGGCGGGCGGGGCGGAGCCGGACGAGGCGGGTGAGCCGGACAGGGCGGCCGCCCCGGGCGAGTCGGGTGAGCCAGCCGAGGCGGGTGCCCCGGGCAGCGGGCCGGCCGGGGGCGGTGCGGCCGGCGGGGTGGGCGTGGTGGACGGGGGCGGCACGGTCGGCTTCATGGACGATCTCCCCAGTAGAATCCGGAGTGGCGCTCCACATCGTACCGGAGCGCCACTCCGGTACGACGAAGGGGAAGCGATGGGAGAGAGCGGCATGCCGAGCGACGCGCCGAACGGCACACCCCGCCGCAAGGACGCACGACGCAACCGGGCGCGACTGGTCGAGGCGGCGGCGGCACTCTTCGACGAGGTCGGGACGGAGGCGGCGGCGATGAACGACATCGCCCGCCGCGCCGGCGTCGGACCGGGCACGCTGTGGCGCCACTTCCCCGACAAGGAGGCGCTGACGGCCGAGGTGGTCGGCCAGAGCCTGGACGACCTGGCGAACCTGGCCACCGAACTCCTCGCCACCGCGCCCCCACCCACCACTCCAGGCGCGCCCGCACCCCCCGCCGCGCCGGCCACGGACGCGCTCGCGCGGTGGGTCACCGCGCTGGTACGCCACATCACCCGCTACCGCGGGCTCGCCACCAGCTACGCCCGCGCCTCCCACACGGCCGACGGCCCGCTCGGCGCGCGCTGCCACGCCGTCGAACGGGCCGCCGCCGAACTGCTGGACCACGCGCGCCGGCACGGCCAGGCGCGGGCCGACCTGACCGCGTCCGAACTCATCCGCCTGGCCACGGCCGTCGCCTGGGTGAACGAAACCACCGGCACCCCGGACACCACACCCCGCCTCCTCAACCTTCTCTTCGACGGCATCCGCCCACGCTGACCCCGCCACCCACCGCCACCCACCGCCGCACCCCGCAGCACCACCCGTCACCCACCACCACGCCCCGGCGGAGCCGCCGGCCACCCACCACCGCCCCGGCGGAACCACCCGCCACGAACCGCCCCAGCCGGCCCGCCCCGCGAGACCACCCGGCACCAGCACACCCCCGGCGACCCGCCAGCCCAGCGCGATCACCCCGCGGCCCGCTCCGCCCGGCGCTCCGTGGCCCACCGCGCGAAGCCGTCACCCCGTGGGTCGGCCGCCCCGCGAGGCCGCGCTCACCGGGGCGCGGCGGTGCCGCCTTGGACGAAGTCCGCGAGCGGGAAGGCCGACGCGTGGGCCGCCGGCCGCGAGACGTACAACTGCGCGTGGTAGTAGCCCTCGTCCTCCTTGCCGCGCGGATCGGCGCCGGCCGCCACCACCCCGGCGATCGCGTGCCGCCGCTCGGCCACGTCGGCGAACCGGCGCTGCACGAAGGTGCGTTCGGGGCCGGCCGTCTCCGTGATGAGGCCGAGCTTGCGCAGCGCCTCCGCGACCGGCGCGTACGACACTCCCCGCAGGACGAACGCCGCCACCCACAGCGGCCTCTCCGTCGCCTCGGCCAGCCGGGAGACCGTGCGGCTGGTGATGTAGCCGATGCCCCCGGTGACCGTGATGAGCCCGGCAGGCGCCACCGCCCGGCGCAGCGCCGGCCCCGGCGCGGAGCGCTCCAGGTCCTCGCCGAACGCCTCGTCGAGGAGCCCCACGGAGCGCGCGTACCCCACGGCCCGGCCCGCCGCGTCGAGCCCGACCGCCCGGGCGGCCTCCGGCAGCCGCCGCTCGGCGAAGAACTCCCGGTCCTCGGCGACGAGTTGGGAGGAGCTCAGGCGCGCGATCCGTGGGTCGGTGTACCGCTCGTACAGCTCGTCCAGCGTCACCTTGTGGTTGAGCAGCGCCGCGTTGATGCCGTACGAGCAGCACAGGTCCACCACGGTCGGCGGGCGCTCGGCGGGCTGGGACGTGGCCGCGTCGGCCAGGCGGCGCGCGGCCAGGAGTTGCTGAAAGACCTCTTGCGCGTGCTGGGGGATCTGGTAAGCCAGAGGCCGCAGGGTACGGAAGTACCCGCGGGGATCGGGCAGGTTGTAGATCTCATCGAAGCGGGCCTTTCCACGCAGCCCGTCGTCCGAATCCACACGCGCACCGGTCATGACACCTCGTCTCTCGCCAAGGCGGGCGTCTCCCACCCCTTTCATGGCTAGTGCCTGGGGGCGGAACGAGGGAACAGCGCCGTACGGATTCCGGCCAGGCGTGGCCGTCATTCGGACGAGGTGCGCATAACGCCGGAGGCATGTGCCCTGCGCGTCTCGGCCACCGCCACCACGCGCCACCGCCACCGTGTGCCACCAGCACCGATACCGATGGCCCCGACAGGCGTCCGACACGGCCCACACGGACGGCCCCCCTCCGTCGCCGGGCCACCGCCCAACCCACCCGGAAACGACGGGACTTCGCCCCCGGGCGCCCCGGACCGGCGATCGCCACGACGCACGGAACGCCTATGTATCAAAGGGTTTCAACCGATAAGGTGAGGGATTTCCGAGGCGCGACGGGGATTCTCCCTTGGCGCCGAGGCGAGCCCGAGCGTCCCGCGCGAGCCGACCGAGCCCCGCGCGCACCCGGCCCACCCCGGACCACCCCCGCCTCAGGCCGCCCGCAGGCCGCCCACCGAGCGCCCGCGCCCGCCCCGCGCCGGGACCAGGACACGCGCCGGCCCACGGCTCCGAGGTCGGCGGCGGTGCGCCCCACCCACGCGGCTCACCCCACTTCCGCGCCGCAGCCCATCCACCGCGGTCCGGCCCACCGACGCGGTCCGGCCCACCGAGCGGTACGGCCCACCGACGCGGTTCAGTCCACCACCGCGGCCACGGACTCGATCTCCACGAGCTGGTCGTCGTACCCGAGCACGGTGACGCCCATGAGCGTGCTCGGCACGTCGTGCGCGCCGAACCCGTCCCTGACCACCTCCCAGGCGGCCACCAGATCCGCCTGACGCCCCGAGGCCACCAGGACGCGGGTGCTGATCACGTCCGTCAGCTCCGCCCCCGCGTCCGCGAGCGCGGTCCGCAGGTTCTCCAGCGCGACGGCCGCCTGCCCCGCGTAGTCGCCCACGGCCGCCGTACTCCCGTCCGCGCGCAGCGGGCAGGCCCCGGCCAGGAAGATCAGCCGCGCCTCGACCGGGGCCGTGGCGGCGTACGCGTACTCGGCGACGTCGGACAGCGACGCGGAACGGATGAGCGTGACGGCACGGGCCACGGCGTACTCCTCGTGGGGCGACGGTGGGGCGGGCGAACCGGTCGCCCGACCGCGTGCGCGTCGCCGGCCCACGGTGCGGGCGTACGCCGGCGACCGCACGACACCCGCCCGGGGCGCCGGCCGCGAACGAGGCGGCCACCGGTGAGCGGAAGGGGCACCGGTGGGACGGCCGGGATCAGCGACCCGCGCGGCCCGAAGGGGCGGCGGACGGACGAACACCGCCACCCTGCCACGCCCGGCGAGCCCCGAGCCACCGTGTTTCCCCCCGCCCCCGACAGCACGCCAGCCCACCCCGCCGCCACCCCACGCCCCGTGGCCGAGCCGGGTCGAGCGCCGGGACGAGGACCGGGACCGACGCGCACGCCGAGGCCGCCACCCGCACGCACACCCACCCCGAGGCCGGGCCCACCCCGAGGCCAGGTCGACGCGCACGCCCACGCCGGACACAGGCGCACGCCCGCCCCCACCCCGCCACGGCCACCCACACCGAGGCCGATCCGGGGGCGTACGCCGGGGCGCGGCAGGGGCCGAGGCCCAGGCCGGCGGGCGTCGGCTCAGGTGCGGGGCGGGCCGCCCAGGACCGCGCCGGCCACCGCCCTGACGTGTGCGCGGAACCACCGGTGCGCGTGGTCGGCGGAGTTGCGCGGGTGCCAGGCCATGCCGATCTCCACCGGCGGCAGGCCCAGCGGCAGCGCGAACGTGCGCAGCCCCAGGGCGGCCATGGCCTCGGGCAGCCACTCGGCGACCGTGAGCGAGACCAGGTCGCCGCCGCTGGCCAGCATCAGGGCGCTGGTGTAGCTGGGCACCACGACGGCCACCCGCCGGCGCAGGCCCAGCCGGGCGAGTTCGGCGTCGATCGGGCCGTGTCGCTTGCCGAGCCGGGAGACCCCGATGTGGTCGGCCTCGGCGAAGCTCCGCGCGTCGATCGGACCGTCGAACAGCCGGTGGCCGGCCCGCGCGACGCCCAGCATCGGCAGCCGGGCCAGCGTGTGGGACCGGGTCTCCGGATCGAGGTGTCCGAGCACGCCCAACTCCAGATCGGCCTGGCCCTGCCGCAGCGCGGGCCCGCCCTCCAACGCCTCCGCCAGGAACACGACGTCCACCAGCGGCGCCTCGGCACGCACCCGTTCCAGCAGCGGTCCCGCCAGCCCGGTCAGCAACAGGTCGCCGGCCTGGACGGTGAACGTACGTCGCAGCCCCGCCACGTCGAACGCCGCCGACGGTCGGAACAGCGCGTCCGAGCGCCGCACCAGCGCACTCACCTCCTCGCGCAGCTCCAGCGCGCGCGGGGTGGGCACCAGCTCCTGCCCGGCCCGTACCAGCAGCGGATCGCCGGCCGCCCGGCGCAGCTTGGCGAGCATGCGGCTGGCCGCGGCGGGCGAGGTGCCCAACCGCTCGGCGGCCCGGGTCACGCTGTTCTCCTGGAGCAGCGCGTCCAGCGCCCGCAGCAGGTTCAGGTCCACCACGTACGTACCGCCCGTCCCGGGTTATTCCGCTGAGCGCAACAATGCCGTGCTCATCTTTGCATTGCCCGCGACGGGGCCGGCTGTCGAGAGTGGAGGGGCCCGCACGAGAGCGGGACATCCACCCACCGGGAGAACACCGTGCAGCAGTCCGTCCGCGCCCAGTCGGCCGGCGACGTCCTGGCCGTGGTCAGCCAGAGCGGCCCCACCGTCTCGTTCTACGACGCCGCCACCGACCGGCACCTGGACACCGTCGAGGTCCTCGCCGAGCCCCACGAGCTGTGCTTCGACCCCACCCAGCGCCTCCTGTGGTGCACGACCACCTACCGCTCGGGCTACTACCACGCCAACAGCGGCCGACGGAGCGAGCTGACCGTCATCGACGCCGACACCCACGCCGTCGTCGAGGTCATCGACCTCGCCCCCGAGCACGGCCCGCACGGCCTGGCGCTCGACACCGTGCGCGGCCGGCTCTACGTCAGCGTCGAGGGGTCGGCCGACCGCCCCGGCGGCGTCGTGGTCATCGACACCGCCACGCGCCGCCCCGTCGGACGCATCGACACCGACGCGCCCGGCCCGCACTGGTTCGTCATCGATCCCACGGGCACCGTGGGATGCGCCAGCAACAAGGAGGCGCCCTTCGTCTCCCTCGTGGACCTCGACAGCGGCACCCTCACCGCGAAGGTCGAGGTCCCCGGCAGCGAGGGCCTGTCCTTCGCCGCCGACGGCTCCAAGCTGTTCGTCGCCGCCCCCTACGCCTCGTTCAGCGGCGGCCAAGGCAGCACCGGTACACGCCCGACCCCCGGCGTCCGCGTCGTCGACCCGCGTACCGCCACCGTGACCGACACCCTCCCCACCGACCACGTCATGCTCCCCGTGCACGCCACCACCAGCGGGAAACTGCTGGTCGGCGAGGTCCGTATGGAGCACGACCCGGCCTCCACCCTCGGTCGGCACGCGCCCGGACGACTCACGGTCTTCGCGACCGACGACCACCGCCGGCTCGGAAGCGTCGAGGTCGGCCAGGCGCCCCTGACCATCACCTCGTCACCCGACGGCCGCCTCGGCTACGTCGCCTGCGCCGCGTCCTCCACCGTGGCGGTGATCGACCTGGAGACCCTGGCCCCCCTGGCCCAACTGACCGTCCCCCGGCGCGGCGAACCCGGCGCGCACGGCCTGGCCTACATCCCGCGTACCGCCTGACCCCGCCCGCCACGGGCGCGCACGGAGACCACCACGGCCCTCCCCCGCGCGCCCCACCACCCCGCCCCCGCCTCCCTGCCACCGCGGTTGACCAGTCAGGACACCAGGGAGAGCGGTCGGGCGGGCGCTAGTCGTCGAGCACGTCGCCGAGGTGGGCCTCGATCGGCTCGTCGTCGTCATCCAGGTCCCAGAACAGGGTCAGCACCAGCCCGAACGGGTCGACTCCCTGCCCCTTCCCCGCGCGGGGAGCGGCCACGGTGGGCGTGTCGATCACGCCGGGCTGCCCGGATCCGAAGAGCGCCGGCAGGGGCGCGCCGGCCACGGCGAACGGCTCGTACCGCCACCGCCGGCCACGGTGCCGCACGGCGACCTCGCCCACGTACCAGCAGGTCCCCTGGAGAAAGGGGCCCGTCCGATCCTCGTGGACCTGCCGTTCACCCTCGTAGCGGGCCCGCACCAACGCCTCCAGGGTCACCAGCGAGGCCGGGGAGAAGTCCCAGGTCCCCTCCGGCGCCCCGGTCTCCTCACACCAGCGGTCGAACCGCCGGGACCGGTCCGTCAACCAGGCGGCCAGTTCGGCCGCACCCGCGGTCGGCGATGTCTCGTCCATAGCGCGCCAGGATAGGTCAGCCGACCCGAAAGGCAATTGACGATCATCAACTCCCCTGGAATTGAAGCTCGTTGTTGTGAATGTTGAGCAACGGAGCTTTTTACCGGGCTCGTTGACGCGTTCCATGAGATGTCATGCGGCTGGCGCGTGGTACGGGGGCCCGCGCGGCCGCACCCCGCCCCACGCGCCCCCAGGATCAGGGACACGTCGTGAGAACACTCGTCCCCGTGCGCGCGCGCCGCCGCACGGCCTTGTCGGTGGCGCTGTTCGCCTCGGCCGGATTACTCGTCTCCGGCCTACCGGCACTCGCCCCACCGGCCGTCGCCGCCCCGAATCTGACCGGCAAGCGCTGCGACCAGCTCTATCTGAACCGGACGTACGGCGCCCCGGTCGCCGGATCGGGAATTCAGGGGAAGAACCAGCAGTTCAGCGTCAGCCCGGAAGGCGAGTGGTCGCCGTACTTCGCCGACAACCCCTCCCGCGCCTACGACGGCCTGAAGGCACCGACCGCGGACCAGCAGAAGCTGGCGGGGAACACCCGGGCGGATATCGACAAGTGGAAGACGAAGTACGAGCAGTCCGGAAACACCAAGTACCGGGTGCTGGAGATCTACGCCCGCTACGGACAGAACCTCGCGAAGAACAACAAGACCACGATCCGTGACTTCAGCCGCTACGTGGACGTGCGGATCGCCGGAAACGAGTTCAACCGGACCAAGGGGCACGCGTTCGCCCGGGAGATGGTCCAGAAGTTCCGCATGGTGGGCCCGGACTGGCTGTGCGAGGTCAGGGTCCCGGTGACCGACAAGAACGGCAAGCCGGTCATCGACCCGAAGACCGGCAAGCAGGCCGTGCGGATCTACGACTTCTACAACAGGGAGACCAGGGAGTTCGGGGAGTTCAAGTCCAACGGCAAGCACATTCCCAGGCAGCTGCGGTGGGATCGACACATTCTGCGCTCCCCCGACTACCCCAACCACAGCCTGCGGATGGTGATGGGCGAGAAGGTCACCAAGAACACCCGCGACACCTACCGGAAGTTCAACGCGCAGCGGCAGCGGGAGACCGGCCGGTCCAACGGGGTCACCATCCGCGAGCAGCGCTCGAACGCGGTCCCCCGGTGGAAGCCGAACCAGTACACCCGGTACCACCCGCACTTCAACCCGTCCCCGACCCGGGTGGGCACCGGTGGCCCCCTGGCGGACGCCGCCTACCGACAGGGGCAGAACCAGGCCGAGGCCAAGGCCCTGCAGAAGATGTACCAGGGGGCGAACACACGCGGCGGATTCGGCCGGCCGGGCGGGGTGGACTTCTCCACCCTGGAACTGAACTACGTGGGGCACCCCACCAAGAGCAGGGGAATCGACTACTCGTTCAGGGCCGGCTACGTACCGAACGAGGACGCCGAACCCGGCTACGGCGGCGAAAAGGCCCTCACGCTGGCCTCGGACGCGTTCTTCACCTGGCTCGCGCTCACCCCCGACCGCATGTGGGTCAATCTCAACCCGGACCAGCCTGACAAGATCATGGACAACGCGTTCGCCCACACCGACGCCGGCAGAATCCTGCTGGAAGCCGACATGGAGATGAAACGGGACTGGGCGCGGGCCATGGACCCGAACAAGTCCCCCGGCCGCGAGTTCATGAACGCCGCCCCGAAAGTCGACGGCACGCCGTGCTGGGGGTCCGGACGGAACTGGATCGTCCCGCATCCGGCGAAGGTGCGTGAACAGGACGGCGGCATCTACATTCTGGACGCGCCGCTGAAGGTCAACACCGCGCGGATGGACTTCGACACCCCGGTGCCCGGCGAGAGGTGCGACAAGAAGCTGACGAAGGAACAGCGCGAACGCGGCCTCGAACTGATGAAACAGCTGATCATCCCCACGGTCGAGAAGCAGGTCAACACCGACGCGAAGTACCGGGACCTGCGCACGGTGTACCGCTCGCGGGTCGCCGCGGAGTGGGTGCGCCAGCAGGACGCGAAGAAGGCAACCGAATTCCGGACGATCATCAACAGCAACGACCTGAAGCGGTGGCCGCTCCGCGCTCCGCACGAGAAGTGGGACAAGCGCACGGTGTGGGAACAGGCACGAAAGTCCTTCACCGAGGGCGAGTTCACCTACAAGTGGGAGAACGGCGGAACGATCTACACCTTCGTCGTGGGCGGAGTGGACTTCTCCAAAGCCCCGAAGCGGAACATCAGCCAGACCCGCTTCACCACGGAGAACCCGCGACTGGACCGGACCACGAAGACATCGGTGACATCGGAGACCGCGTACCGGAACACGGAGACCGCCTATCTGGGTGGCAGCGCCGACCAGGTCGCCCCCGGCGGCGGGGACCAGCCCGGCCCCAGCCCCACCCCGACGCCGTCCCCCACCCCCTCGGAATCCGAGACCAGCACCCCGACCCCCTCGCCGACGGACCCGGGCCAGCCGACCACACCGCCGGCCGCGCACGTCCCCGACCCGTCCACCAGGCCCAGCGACCAGGGCGGGCAGCTCCCCGACACCGGTTCCGACACCCCCATCACCCTCATCGCCGGCCTGGCTGCCGCCCTGGCGGCAGCCGGCGCCACCCTGACCTGGTGGGTACGCCGCCGCACCACCACCAGGCGCTGACCCGAGCCCCCCACCGGCCCCGCCCCCACCAGGGGGCGGGACCACGCGCGCCCACGACACCCCACACGGCGCCCCACCCCGCGCACGAAGACGGACCACGGCGCCACCGAGGACCCCGGCACCCGAACAGCGACCGGCACCGCTCGCGCGGACGGCCACCCCACCGCGAACGGCGACGGCCACCGCACTCCCGAAAACCGAACGCCCCGGACCCAACCCAGGGTCCGGGGCGTTCCGCGCTGATCAGCGCACAGAGCCGACTGTCGGGTTCGAACCGACGACCTTCGCTTTACAAGAGCGGTGCTCTACCAGCTGAGCTAAGTCGGCGCATCCCCAGCAGTGTACCCACGTGGGCGCCGTGCCCCGTCGAGAATTTCCCCCGCCCCGGAGATCCACCACTCCGCGCCCGGCCCCCGCCACACGACGTGCCCGGCGGCCCGCCCCCACTCGGCCGGCCACCCGCATCCGCCCATCACGCCGCCGGGCGGCGAGCGCCGAGCGACGGGCAGCCCGCCGAAGGCTCACCCCGCGTCAGCCCCGCCGCACCAGCAGGTGCCACCCCCGCGCCGCCAGGCCCCCCACCCGCCGGGCAGGCGCCCCCGGCGCGCGGCCCGGGCCGCCGCCCCCGGCCGGGCCCGCTCCCACCAGCCACTCTCCGCCGGCAGGCGCGGCGCGGCCCGCCGGAACTTCTCCGGCGGTGGCTACTGACACGGACGCCCTGGCCAGGTACCGTCACCGCAAGTCTGGTCAGTGGACTAGACCCCTTCCCCCGCCGTCGTCGGCGCGCGGAAGGCTCCGCTCGACCTTTACTCGGATCGTCCGGCACGTTCCTGCCGGTGAAGGGAAACACCATGGCTACGGTCACGTACGACAAGGCGACGCGCGTCTACCCGGGTTCCGACAAGCCCGCCGTCGACCAGCTGGAGATCGACATCGAGGACGGCGAGTTCCTCGTCCTCGTCGGACCCTCCGGCTGTGGCAAGTCCACCTCGCTGCGCATGCTCGCGGGGCTTGAGGACGTCAACGGCGGCGCGATCCGCATCGGCGACCGGGACGTCACCCACCTCCCGCCCAAGGACCGGGACATCGCCATGGTGTTCCAGAACTACGCGCTCTACCCGCACATGACCGTCGCCGACAACATGGGCTTCGCGCTCAAGATCGCCGGCGTCAGCAAGAGCGAGATCCGGCAGAAGGTCGAGGACGCGGCGAAGATCCTGGACCTCACCGAGTACCTGGGCCGCAAGCCCAAGGCGCTCTCCGGCGGCCAGCGCCAGCGTGTCGCGATGGGTCGGGCGATCGTGCGGGAGCCGCAGGTCTTCCTCATGGACGAGCCGCTGTCCAACCTCGACGCCAAGCTCCGCGTCCAGACCCGTACCCAGATCGCCAGCCTCCAGCGGCGCCTCGGGATCACCACCGTCTACGTCACCCACGACCAGGTCGAGGCCATGACCATGGGCGACCGGGTCGCGGTCCTCAAGGACGGCCTGCTCCAGCAGGTGGACTCGCCGCGCAACATGTACGACCGCCCGGCCAACCTCTTCGTCGCCGGCTTCATCGGCTCGCCGGCCATGAACCTGGTCGAGGTGCCGATCACCGACGGCGGCGTGAAGTTCGGCAACAGCGTCGTCCCCGTCAGCCGCGAGTTCCTCACCGCCGCGGCCGACAAGGGCGACACGACGGTCACCGTCGGCGTCCGCCCGGAGCACTTCGACATCGTCGAGCAGGGCAGCGCCGCCGCCAAGACGCTCAGCAAGCCCACCAGCGACGCCCCGGCCGGCCTCGCGGTCACGGTCAACGTGGTGGAGGAACTCGG
This sequence comes from Streptomyces sp. NPDC057702, assembly GCF_042799315.1. Lineage (NCBI taxonomy): Bacteria > Bacillati > Actinomycetota > Actinomycetes > Kitasatosporales > Streptomycetaceae > Streptomyces > Streptomyces sp. NPDC057702. The sequence continues at coordinate 42,116 of NZ_JBHVJC010000038.1, forward strand.
CGCCGACGGCTACGTCTACGGCAGCGCCGAGGTCGGCGGCTCGCTCAAGGACCTGGTGGTCCGCGTGGGCGGTCGGCACGTGCCCGAGAAGGGCTCCGTGGTGCACGTCGTGCCGCGCGCCGGCGAGACCCACGTCTTCGCCACCTCCACCGGCGAGCGCCTCTCCGACTGACCCCGCCGCACCCGGGGCCCGGAACTCCGGCCCCGGGTCCCGGTCAGCCCCACCCCGCTCAGCCCGCGCTACGTACGACCGCCCCCGCCGCTCGACGGTCGGGCGCAGGCCGGCTCGTACGGAGGGCGGAGGCGTCCACGGACGGTCGGCACCGGTCGCCCCAGGTCGCTCCGACGGCGGGCCCACCGGCCCCCGTACGGGCGGATTTCCGGGCGGAGGCCGGGGGCACACCCGGGGGACGCGAGGCGTCGACAGCCGACGCGCCGCGCGTCCAGCACCCCGTGGACGCGCGGCGCGGTCGCGTGAGAATCCCGGCAGAACGGCCGTTTCGACTCGCGTGCGTCAACATCCGAATCGCATGTGGATGCCATGCCATCCCCCGACAGGGTGACTAAATGTCGCCAAATCATCACCCCTCGCTACGATCGCGGGCATGAACCAGGCCGCCCGCCGTATCGGCAGAACCCTCGCCTTCGTCCTCCCCGTCGTTCTCGTGCTCTCCGGCTCGCTGGCGGTCACCGCCGTGCCGTGGGCCGGGAAGTCCGGCGACTCGGTGCTCACCGCCTCCTCCGAGAACGCCTCCAGCCAGGCCAACCACCGTGCCCAGCACGAGGTGCTCCGCGACCAACTCCTGGCAGAGCTCCAGGAGAAGGATCCGGGCGTGGCCCTCACCCACCTCCAGGAGGCGATCACCGAACGCCCCTCGCTCGCCCGGCACTGCGCGACCATCGCCCGTTCGCTGGGCCGCGCCGCGGTCACCAAGTACGGCGGGGCCGCGCACCGCGCCCACGCCTTCTCCCGGCCCGTCTGCGACACCTCGTTCGCGTCCGGCGTCGCGCAGGCCAACTGAGGCCCGGCACCTGGTCACCCGTCGCCGCCCGGCGCCCGGTCACCGCATGAGGTTCGAGGGCTGGTCGGCGTCCGCGCCGGCCAGCACTTATCGTGCGGACCATGACCGACGATCCCCTCCGTCCCACGACCTCCGCCGGCCCCGCCACGCCCTCGGGGCGGCCGGCCTCCGGCGTACCGGCGCACGCCGCCGCGCCCGCGCGCGACCCCCGTCCCGTCGCGGACTCCGCCGCCCCCACCCAGGCCGTCATCCTCGCCGGCGGCCAGGGCTCGCGGCTGCGCCCGTACACCGATGACCGCCCCAAGCCGATGGTCGAGATCCCCGGGACCGGGACCCCGATCATCGGCCACCAACTCGCCTGGCTGGCCACCGAGGGCGTCACCGACGCCGTCGTCTCCTGCGGCCACCTCGCCGAGGTGCTCCAGGACTGGCTGGCCGGCGCCGAACTCCCGCTGCGCGTCACCACGGTCGTCGAGAACGAGCCGCTGGGCCGAGGCGGTGGCCTCAAGTACGCCGCCGCCTCGCTCCCCCACCCCGACCGCCCCTGGTACGCCACCAACGGCGACATCTGGACGCGGTTCTCGCTGCGCGAGATGGCGGGCTTCCACCACGAGCGCGACGCGGCGGCCACCCTCGCCCTGGCCCGGCCGCGCATCCCGTGGGGCGCGGTGGAGACCGACGAGTTCGGGCACGTCCTCGACTTCATCGAGGCCCCGCCGTCGCCGTACCTGATCAACGCCGGCGTCTACGTCTTCTCCGCCGACTTCACCGACCTGCTCCCCGACCGGGGCGACCACGAGCGCACCACCTTCCCCCGGCTGGCCCGCGAACGTCGGCTGGCGGGCTATCCGCTGCCGCACGGCGCGTACTGGCGGGCCATCGACACCGCGAAGGACCTCACGGAAGCCGCGAAGGAGCTGGCCACCGGCGGCCCCGCCGACCAGGGCTGAGCCCGGGGCGGAAGCCGCCGAGCGGCGGCCGGACCGGGTCCGGACAGCAACCGAACGCCGCGCCACGGGCGGCGGTCGCGCGCCGGAGGACAAGCGGGATGACGGACACGGGGGGCAGCGGGGGGCCGGGCCACACGCGCCGCCCCACGCACCCCGGGGCCCCCTACGACACCGGACCGCCCCCGCACCGCACCCGCCCCGGTCCGCCCGCGCCCCGGCCGCGAGGCCCACGTCGCCGCGAGGCGCCCGTACGCGGCGCCCAGCCGGCCGCGTACGACCGCGCCGCCCCCCGCTCCCGCACCGCGCCAACAACCGCCCCACACCCGCCCGCACGGCCGGCCATGGACGACCGCGCCCCTCCCCCCGTCCGGCATCCGCCACGTGCCACCGGCCCGCCCCCGCGCCCAACAGACAGCAGCGGCGCCCGGGGTGGACGCCGCTGCTGGGGGGCGGGGGGTGGTGGGCGCGGTGCGCCCGCGTGTTCAGCCGAGCAGGCCGCCGAGGGCTCCCGTACCCGCCGAGCCGCCGCTGGTGCCGCCGCTGCCGGTGCTGTCGTCGTCGCCGCCGAAGTCACCGTCGCTGTCGGTGTCCGGAGGCGGGGCCTGTCGCTGCTGCTGCGGCGCGGACTGCGGGGCCTCCGGTCGCACCTGCGGGGCGGTCTGCGCGCCCGAGGTCTGGCTGCTGGTCTGGCCGCCGCCCACCTGGCTCTGCGGCTGCCGCACCTGCGGCCCGCTCGGCCCCGCCGGCTGGCTGCCGGGGGCCGGCACCTGCCCGGTGGTGGCGCCCGGCGTACGCTCCGCGCTGGGCTCCGACGCGGCGGGGCTCGACGACCCCTCGGCGGCGGACGGCGAAGAGGACCGCTCGCCCTCCGGGCTGCGGGTGCCCGGCGTCGTGCTCGCCTCGGACGTGCCCGGCAGCGTCTTGCCCGGCAGGTGGTTAGTCGGCGGCTCGCTCGGACCCGGCACGCGCACGGTGTCCGAGGAACGCACCGCGCCGCCGAGCATCGAGCCGATCAGCAGCGTCAGGCCGGTGATGACGGCCGCGAGCACCGAGCCCCGGCGCAGCACGCGGCGCCGCAGGTCGCGGACCTCCACGCGCGGCCCGAGCGTGCGCCACGCCTCGCCCGCGAGCCGGGCGTCCATCGAGTAGACCGGCGCCCCGGCGATGATCAGCGGGCTCCACGCGGCGAGGTAGATGATGTCGGGCGCGTCGTACGCCGCCACCGTCCGCCAGCTCACCGTCACCAGCAGCGCGGCCGACAACAGCGCCCCGACCGACGCCGCGAGCCGCTGCCACAGCCCGAACACCGTGAGCACACCGACCACGACCTGCGAGAACGCGATGGTCAGGCCGGCGCCCACCGGGTGCTCAAGGGCGAAGTCACGCAGGGGCGAGGCCACGGCCCACGGGTGCAGCGACTGGAGCCAGATCACCATCGACCCGCGCTCGCCGCCGTCGAAGTACACCGGGTCGCAGAGCTTGCCCATGCCCGCGTAGATGGAGATGAAGCCGAGGAAGACGCGCAGCGGGAGCAGCACGACGCCCAGGTTCATCCGCCGCCCGGGGTAGTAGGCGTGGCGCACGGAGTCGGAGCCGCGGCGCTTGCGGGCCGCGCGGGCGTCGTCGTGCTCGGTGTCCGCCGCCGCGTCACCGGCGTACGCCGCGGCGCCCTGCCAGTGGCCCGCGCCCGTGACGGGGCCGATGACGGTGGTGTGCTCGCCGGTGTCGAAGCCGTCGTCGAACGCGTCGGCGTCCGGGCTGCCGTCGAACCGACCGCGCGCGTAGCGCGTGCCGCCCGGTGGGGTCTCGGAGTCGTTGTAGGGCGTGCGCGGCCCGATGACCAGGGCCTGACCGGGGGGTGGGGGTTCCTCGACGGCGACCCGCGGCAGCACCTGGGTCGCGCCCACGTCGCCGCCGGGGCCACCGGGGGCGCCGTGCGCCGGGGAGGGGCCGGCGCCGACCGCGCGGGCCGCGCGCACGGTGCTCGTGGCGCCCGTCGTCGCGGTGGCGGCCAGGCTCGCCTCGGACTGCCGTACGGCCTGCAGGAGTTGGGTCGCCGCGCCGTCACCCGGGCTGGTGCGGCCGCTCCACACCACCGGGGCTCGACGCCGGGCCGGGCGCGACCTCAGGCCGGCACCAGCCCCGGCGAGCGCGGCGAGCCGCGCCGTCTCCGCGAGCGCGCCGCTCCTGACGGGGGTCGCGAGCCGCACGCGGAAGCTCGCGTGGTTGACGATGACCTGCGCGGGGTCGCTCGGCACCTTCGCCATGTTCAGGTGCGGCTCGTCGTCATATCCCGCTGAGCGTCCCCCCGGAGGTGTGCGGGGTGTTCTGGTGTCCACGCTCATCTAACCGAGTGACCCCCGGTTAAGACACTGCCTTGACCGCCCCGAAACTGTCCGAGACCCGTCAAACCCACCCCGCTCGTCCACAAGCGCAGGCCAGCGCCGCGCCGCGGACACCGGGAGCGAGCCGAGGCCCCACCACGTCCCACTCGTACGAGCGGTCCCCTCCGTGGCCGAGCGCCCCGTCCGCACCACACCGCCCCGCCACACGCCCCGCCGGCCAGCGCCCCCGGCCGGCCGCGCCCATCACGTGGCCGACCGGCCGCGCGTACGCCCCGGGAGCCCGACCGCGCGGTGCCGGCCGCGTGGCGGCGGCGCCGCGCGGAGCCGGCCCGGTCAGCGGCGCCGGCGCGCCGCCTCGTACAGGACCACGCCCGCCGCGACACCCGCGTTCAGGGACTCCGCGCCACCCGGCATCGCGATGCGGACCCGCAGGTCACAGGTCTCGCTCACCAGACGGGACAGGCCCTTGCCCTCGCTGCCGACCACGATCACGAGCGGGCCGTCCAGCGCCTGCACGTCCGCCAGCTCGGCCTCGCCGTCGGCGGCCAGGCCGATGACCGTGATCCCGGCCTTCTGGTAGCCCTCCAGCGTGCGCGTCAGGTTGGTGGCGCGGGCGACGGGCGTACGCGCCGCCGTCCCCGCCGACGTCTTCCACGCTCCGGCCGTCATCCCGGCCGCGCGCCGCTCGGGCACGACCACGCCGTGCCCGCCGAACGCGGAGACCGAGCGGACGACCGCGCCGAGGTTGCGCGGGTCGGTGACCCCGTCGAGGGCCACGATCAGCGGGTCCTCGCCGTTGTCGAAGGCCGTGGCGGCCAGGTCCTCGGGGTGCGCGTACTCGTACGGCGGGACCTGGAGCACCAGGCCCTGATGGTTGAGCCCGCTCGTCATCCGGTCGAGCTCCGGTCGCGGCGCCTCCATCAGGTGGATGCCGCCGCGCTCGGCCGCCAGCCGCAGGGCCTCGCGCACCCGGTCGTCGCTGTCGATGAACTGCTGGACGTACAGCGCGGTCGAGGGCACGCCCTCGCGCAGCGCCTCGACGACGGAGTTGCGCCCGACGACCAGCTCGTTGGTGCCCTTGGGGCCGCCGCGTCGCGGGGCGGGCCGCTTGGCCGCCTGCCGGGCCTTGACGTTGGCCACGCGCTGCTTGACGTGCCCCTTGCGCATCTCGGCGGGCGGGGTCGGGCCCTTGCCCTCCAGGCCCCGACGCCGCTTGCCGCCGCTGCCGACCGTCGCGCCCTTCTTGTTGGACGTGCGGCGGTTCCTGCGCTGGCTGTTACCGGCCATGGGTCACCTGTCTCTTACTGCTCACTGCTCAGCCCGTACTGCTCAGCAAAAAAGTCGATGTTACGCAAAGTGTGCCGCCCGGCGTACGGGGCGGCACACCGAGCGGTTCCGATGTGCCGGTCCTCGCTGTCTTCCCGCAGCTCAGCGGGGGCCCAGCTCCCAGCGCGGCCCGGACGGAGTGTCCTCGATCACCAGTCCCGACTGCTGGAGCTGGTCGCGGATGGCGTCCGCCGTGCCGTAGTCCTTGCGGGCGCGGGCGGCCTGCCGCTGCTCCAGTACGAGGCGGACCAGCGAGTCCACCACGCCATGCAGGTCGTCGCCACGGTCGCCGTCGCCCGCCCAGTGCTCGTCCAGCGGGTCCAGGCCGAGCAGGCCGAGCATGGCCCGCACCTCGGCGAGCCGGGCGACGGCCGACTCCTTGTCGTCGGCGGTCAGCGCGGAGTTCCCCTGCCGGACCGTGGTGTGGATGATCGCCAGGGCCTGCGGGACGCCGAGGTCCTCGTCCATCGCCTCCGCGAAGGCCGGCGGCACCTCGGCGGCGGGCTCGACCGTGCCGGCCTTCTCCACCACGCGCTGGACGAAGCCCTCGATCCGCGCGAACGCGGACTCGGCCTCGCGCAGCGCCTCCTCGCTGTACTCGATCATCGACCGGTAGTGCGGGGTGCCCAGGTAGTAGCGCAGCACGATGGGGCGCCAGCGCTTGACCATCTCGGAGACCAGCACCGAGTTGCCGAGCGACTTGCTCATCTTCTCGCCGCTCATGGTCACCCAGGCGTTGTGCACCCAGTAGTCGGCGAAGCTGTCGCCGTACGCCTTGGCCTGCGCGATCTCGTTCTCGTGGTGCGGGAAGATCAGGTCGATGCCGCCGCCGTGGATGTCGAAGCGGCTGCCCAGGTACTTGTGCGCCATCGCCGAGCACTCCAGGTGCCAGCCGGGCCGGCCACGGCCCCAGGGCGTGGCCCAGCTCGGCTCGCCGGGCTTGGCCGCCTTCCACATCGCGAAGTCGCGCCCGTCGCGCTTGCCGACGCCCACGTCGGCGGCGTTCGCCAGGTTGTCCAACTCCTGGTTGGACAACCGCAGGTACTCCGGGAAGGACCGCACGTCGAAGTAGACGTTGCCGTCGACGGCGTACGCGTGGCCACGGTCGATCAGCTCGCGCATCATCTCGATCATCTCCGGGATGTGCCCGGTCGCGCGCGGCTCGTAGGTGGGCGGCAGGCAGCCGAGCGCCTCGTACGCGTCGTTGAACGCGCGCTCGTTGCGGTACCCGATGGACCACCACGGCTCGCCGCTCTGCGCGGCCTTGGAGAGGATCTTGTCGTCGATGTCGGTGACGTTGCGGATGAACGTCACGTCGTAGCCGCGGTAGCTGAACCAGCGGCGCATGATGTCGAAGTTGAGCCCCGACCTGATGTGCCCGATGTGCGGTGCGGCCTGCACGGTAGCGCCACAGAGGTAGATCGAGACACAGCCCGGCGTGAGCGGGGTGAAGTCACGGGTCTGCCGGGTGCTGGTGTCGTACAGGCGAATGGTCACGCTACAAGGGTAGTCGGAACAGGGCAGTGCCCCGCGACCCCTAGGGCCGCGGGGACACAGAAGCGTGACACTCGGGGCGCTCCGGCCGCCGCGTGACGCCCCCGCGACCTGCGGACGGCGCCGACCCGACCGGCGCGGCGGCGGGGGCTCAGATCCGGCCGACCACCTTGCGCGGGCTCACGCGGACCACGACCCGCTGCGCGTCCTCGGCGATGCGCGGGTTGAAGTCGGCGTACGTCTTGCCCGTGTACTTCAGCGACAGCTCGTCGATCAGCTCCGCGCCGCCCTCGGTGGTGACGGTGGCCGTGCCCCGGATCTCGGCGTAGGTGTACGGCGCGTCCGCCGGGTTGACCAGCACGGTCACCCGGGGGTCCGCCGCGATGTTCCTCTCCTTGCGCCGGTCGACGGTGGTGGAGATCAGCAGGTCGTCGCCGTCCCGCTTGACCCAGACCACCGAGAGCTGCGGGCTCCCGTCGGGCTGGACGGTCGCCAGGGTCACGAAGACCGGACCGTCGAGGAGACGCTTGAGGCCGTCGGAGAGTTCGGCTGACACGGTGTGTCCTTCCGGTGCGTCGGTCGCTGGACTGTGGATCACGGAGCGGGTACCTCGATCGGTACCCAACAGCCCACCCCTGTCGCGCATTCCCGCCACAGGCGTGAGTCTTACGGAGCAGTGCGGTGCGGGCGGCCCCCACGCGAGGCGGCCGGCGACGGGAGCGCCGACTCGCGTGAGTCGGCGCCCTTCGGCGCGGTGCCCCGGACCGACCGGTGACTCACGTGAGTCGGTGGTCGATCCGGCGTACGCGCCCGCGCGGGCCGGTCAGCGGCGGACGACCAGGGCCGTCGCGACGGCGGCCAGGCCGTCGCCGCGACCGGGAAAGCCCAGGCCGTCGGTGGTCGCGCCGGAGACGGAGACCGGAGCCCCGGCCGCCTCGGACAGCACCCGCTGGGCCTCCTCGCGCCGCTTGCCGATCTTCGGGCGCGGGCCGATGACCTGCACGGCCACGTTCCCGATGGTGAAGCCGGCCGCGCGCACGATACGGGCCGCCTCGGCCAGCAGGGTCAGCCCGGAGGCGCCGGACCACTCGGGGCGGCCGGTACCGAAGTGGGCCCCGAGGTCGCCGAGGCCGGCCGCCGAGAACAGGGCGTTGCACGCGGCGTGGGCGACGACGTCGGCGTCGGAGTGGCCCGCGAGCCCCGGGCCCTCCCCCTCCCAGCGCAGGCCGGCGCACCACAGCTCGCGCCCTTCCTCGAAGGCGTGGATGTCGGTGCCGACGCCCACCTGGGGCAGCACGATCTCGGGCTGGTCAGAAGCCATCGTTGGCCCTCCTGCGCGCGAGGACCGCCTCGGCCAGGACCAGGTCCAACGGCCGGGTCACCTTGAACGCCTCCTCGTGGCCGGGGACGACCACCACGCTGCGGCCGATGCGCTCGACCATGCCCGCGTCGTCGGTGGCGCCCTCGCCCTCCAGCGCGACGCGTTCGTGCGCCTCGACCAGCGTGGCCCGGTCGAAGCCCTGCGGGGTCTGGACGGCGCGCAGCCGGGCGCGCTCGGGGGTGCCGACGACCGGCTCCGGCTCGCCGCCGGCGCGCGGCTCGACCTGCTTGACGGTGTCGGCCAGCGGCAGCGCGGGGACCACCGCGGGCGCGCCCGCGCGTACGGCGGCGGCCACCGCGTCCACCACGTCCACGGGCACCAGCGGGCGCGCCGCGTCGTGGACGAGGACGGCGGTGACGTCGTCGGGCAGTGCGGCCAGGCCCAGGTGGACGGACTCCTGGCGGGTCTGTCCGCCGGGGACGACCACGACCTCGGTCTTCTCGGCGACGGTCCCGGCGAGCGGGTGGGCGTCGAGCAGGCGGCGTACCTCGGCGGCGCCGTCCGAGGGGGCGACCACGATCACGAGCGAGACGGCGCGGGAGGCGGCCAGCGCGCGCACGGCGTGGACCAGCATGGGGGTGCCGTTGAGGGCGCGCAGCGCCTTGGGCGCGCCAGGGCCCAGGCGGACACCGCGACCAGCGGCGGGAATGACGGCGGCGGTGCGCACGGGGCGCTCGTCGGTGGAGTCGGCACGGTCTGCTGCGGACATTGCGTTGGCGTTCAGGTTTGCTTCCTCGGCCGAGTTGGGTATGGCCAGAGCGTGCCGGGCGCAGCGGCCCGATCAGCCCCTTCCGTGACGACTGGTCGAGCCAGTGCCCGAGCCCGGCACACCAATCGCCGCACACGTGATGTAACCGCACACAGTGCGTCGAAGCGAAGCGCAAGAACTTGCCAGTTGCCCGCCCCCTCGCCCCGTACCGCCGCCGACCACACGGGCCCTTTCGGCCCCGGGGTGGCGGCGTATCAGCATGCGTACCGACACCTCATGCGATCAGGGATGTCCGTCACCGGGTTCGCCCCGGCGACACTCCGTCCCGTGCGCACCGCCCGCCCGTCACAACGAGCCCGCGAGGCTTCGGGTACGGCGGTCGCTGGCGCCCGCCGCCGGCGCCCGTGGCATCCGGTGGGCGTGCGGCGCGCTCCGGGGAGCGCCCGTCGCGCTGCGCGACCGGTTCGGGAGCGTCGCGGTGCGCGAGCGTGTCGAGATGTGTGGACGATGCGTGCGCGGCGGCGTGGTGCGTGAGTGCGCTCGCCTGGCGCGCTGTCGCGTGGAGGCGTCCACGCGGCGGTGGGTGTGGAGCGGCACCACAGATGCCGCAGTGCCCGCGCAGGGGCCGCGTCGTCGGGACGCGACCGCCACTCGGGCACTGCGGCAGGTGCACGTCCGTCAGAACGTTCCGGACACCGGCAACGATCCCGTGTCCTTGGGTTCGTGAAGGGTTCTCAGGACGCGAGGACCTCGTCGAGCAGGGCCTCGGCCTTGTCCTCGTTCGTGTTCTCCGCGAGAGCGAGCTCGCTGACCAGGATCTGCCGAGCCTTGGCGAGCATGCGCTTCTCACCGGCGGAAAGGCCGCGCTCACGCTCGCGACGCCACAGGTCACGCACGACCTCGGCGACCTTGATCACGTCACCGGACGCGAGCTTCTCCAGATTTGCCTTGTACCGACGAGACCAGTTCGTGGGCTCTTCCGCATACGGTGCGCGCAGCACCTCGAAGACCCGGTCCAGCCCGTCCTGGCCGACCACATCGCGTACACCGACGAACTCCGCATTGTCCGCTGGTACACGAACCGTCAAGTCGCCCTGAGCGACCTTCAGCACCAAGTAGGTCTTGTCCACGCCTTTGATCTGGCGAGTTTCGATGGCCTCGATCAGCGCGGCCCCGTGATGGGGATAGACCACGGTGTCGCCAACCTTGAACGTCATGTGACAGGTACCCCTTCCGTGGCTATCCAGAGTAACACGTGAACGCCCCGTTCTGAATGGCGTTTTCGCAGGTCAGGGCATATCTCGGGGCTTGACAACAGCAGTCGGAACGTGCTTCGAGCAGCCTTCGGAACGGGGAATTCGCAGGTGAGGGCCACTGTTCGGGCGAGGCGAAACGCGTACGTTACATCCCGCAACGCCCCCGCGCGACAGGCCGTACGTCCCGGTTTGCCGGACTCCGGGCGTGCGAGTTCCGCTACTCCGTTCGGCCCCGGGACGACCACTCCGGGACGATTCCGCGAATTGATCAGGCCACGTCGATCATCTTCGTGATCAATTCACGCGGCCGTCACCGCGCGCCTGCATTCCACGCTGAATATCGCCCGCGCGAGGCAGGCCGATATTCGGCACGGGTGTGGCGTGGCGGTGATTGTGGCGCGCGTGCCGCGCACTTGTTCAGCGACTGTTCACAGGCGTGTTCACCACGCCGCGCGTGGTCCCGGAAGGCCGGCGACCGCTCACGCGCGGCGCCCACCGCCGGGGTCCGGGCCAGGCGGGAGGGGGCGGGGGCGTGGGAGGGGGGCCGCCGGGGCGTGGGAGGCGGGTCGGGTGCGTGCTCTCGACGGCGGGTCGGTAACCTAAGCGCGCTGAGAGATCCTTTTGCGGGCAGCCACCGCCGCCCCCGCCGTCCATCCGCGACCGGGCCCACCGTTCGGCCGCCGAAGCTCGTCTAGGAGATGCCGCCGCCGTGAGCAGCAGCCTTCGACGCGGCGCCCTCGCCGCTACCGCCCTCGTGCTCTCGATCGCCCCGCTCTCCGCCTGCGCGGCCGGGAACGACTCGCAGACGATGGAGATCAACCCGGACCACGCCGCGAAGTCCGTCGGCGACATCGCGATCCAGAACGCGGTGGTGATCACCCCGCCGGAGCTGGACGACGAGGGTCCCGCCGCCGTGACCGCCAAGATCTTCAACAACGGCTCGTCCGACCAGGTCCTGACGGCCATCCGGGTCGAGGGCAAGAACACCGAGGTCAAGCTCGCGCCGGCGAAGGGCTCCGGGTCGCTGGTCGTACCCAAGGGCGGCTCGCTGGTCCTCGGCGGCAAGGGGAACGCCTCCGCCGAAATCGTCGGCGGTCACGAGGCGGCCAAGGTCGGCGACGCGCAGAAGGTCGTCTTCGACTTCAGCGAGACCGGCGACGTCGCGCTGCGCGCCCTGGTGGTCCCCGCCAAGGGCGACTACGCCAAGTGGGGCCCGAGCCCCGCGGCGACCAAGCCGGCCGAGACCACCAAGCCCACGACCAAGCCGACGGACGGCGAGTCCGGCAAGGCGTCGGACACCGAGAGCGGCAAGGCGTCCGACAAGCCCGACGAGGACACCACCAAGCCCGGTGAGCAGACGCCGACCGGCTCCGAGTCCGCCGACGCCGGCACCGGGCAGCAGGGCCAGCAGGGCGGCGAGGACGTCGCCCCGGGCGAGGAGACCCCCGCCGGCCACTGAGCCGGCCCCGCCCCGACCGCGACGGCCGGGGCCCCGTCCGGACCTGGGCGGACAACCCCGTGGGCCCGGTCGGACGCCGCGTACGACGTGGCGTCCGGCCGGGCCCGACGCGTACGACGGCACGTCGGCCACAGAGCCGGGCCGCCCCACGCGCGGTCGGGCCCGGACCACCGACGCGCACACGCCGCGAGGGCGGCCCCCTGAGTGGGGGTCGCCCTCGCGGCGTGTCGGGGCCGGCGCCGGGTGTGGCGTCGCCCGGGTGGGTCTACGGCTCGAACTTGTAGCCCAGGCCACGGACCGTGACCAGGTAGCGCGGCGCGCCCGGGTCGGGCTCGATCTTGGCGCGCAGGCGCTTGACGTGCACGTCCAGGGTCTTGGTGTCGCCCACGTAGTCGGCGCCCCAGACGCGGTCGATGAGCTGCATGCGGGTCAGCACGCGGCCGGCGTTGCGCAGCAGCATCTCCAGCAGGTCGAACTCCTTGAGCGGCAGGTCCACCTTGCCGCCGGAGACGGTGACCACGTGCCGGTCGACGTCCATCCGCACCGGGCCCGCCTCCAGGGCGGCCGGCGTGACCTCCTCGGGCTCGCCACGGCGGCGGAGCACCGCGCGGATGCGGGCGACCAGCTCGCGCGAGGAGAAGGGCTTGGTGACGTAGTCGTCGGCTCCTATTTCCAGGCCGACGACCTTGTCGATCTCGCTGTCCTTGGCGGTCACCATGATGACCGGGACGTTGGAACGCCCGCGGAGCTGGCGACAGACCTCCGTGCCGGGCAGTCCGGGCAGCATGAGGTCGAGCAGCACCAGGTCGGCGCCGTTCCGCTCGAACTCGTCCAACCCTTCGGGGCCCGTTGTCGCGATGGCGACCTCAAAACCCTCCTTGCGGAGCATGTACGACAAAGCGTCGCTGAACGATTCCTCGTCCTCGACAACGAGCACTCGGGTCACGGAAGGACCTCCGGGGCGAACTCAGGGCGCGAAGCGCCTTCCAGTTACGGGTGGTGGGCGACGGGAGGGGGTTCATTGGTGAAGGTCTCATAGGAACGGTCGGGGTCCTCGTCCTCGAGGTCGTCCGGCTCGATCAGGGAGTTGTCGCCCTTACGCCGCCCGGAGGCGGCAGCGGCCTCGGCCCGGTCGCGTACGCCACCGGCTTCCGGGAGCCGCAGGGTGAAGGTGGAGCCCTGTCCCTCAGCGCTCCACACCGTGACCTCCCCGCCGTGCGAGGCGGCCACGTGCTTGACGATGGCGAGGCCGAGACCGGTCCCGCCGGTGGCGCGCGAGCGCGCCGGGTCGACGCGGTAGAACCGCTCGAAGATCCGCTCGCGGTCCTTCTCGGAGATGCCGATGCCCTGGTCGGTCACGGCCACCTCGATGAGGTCGCCACCGGGGGCCGCGATGCGCCGGGCGGCGATGCCGACGCGGGTGCGCGCCGGGCTGTAGTTCACCGCGTTCTCCACCAGGTTGCCAAGAGCCGCGGCGAGCTGGCCCCGGTTTCCCCACACGTGCAGGTCCGCGGTGCCGCCGGCGGCCATGGTGATCTGCTTGGTCCCCGCCTGGTGCCGGCAGCGGTCGATGGCCTCGGCGACGAGCTCGTCCACGCGGACCGGCTCGGCGTCCTCCAGCGGGTCGTCGTTCTGCACCCGGGAGAGGTCGATCAGCTCCTGGACCAGGCTGGTCAGCCGGGTCGCCTCGATCTGCATGCGGCCGGCGAAGCGGGTGACGGCCTCCGGGTCGTCCGAGGCGTCCATCACCGCCTCGGACAGCAGCGACAGGGCGCCGACCGGTGTCTTGAGCTCGTGACTGACGTTGGCGACGAAGTCGCGGCGTACGGCCTCGATGCGGCGGGCCTCGGTGAGGTCCTCGACCAGGAGCAGCACGAGGCGGGAGCCGAGCGGGGCCACGCGCGCGGAGACCGCGAGGGCCTCGCCCCGGCCGGTCCCCCGACGGGGTAGATCCAGCTCCACCTGGCGTATCTCACCGTCGCGGCGAGTGTCCCGGGCCATGTGCAGCATCGGTTCGACAGCGAGCTTCCCGCCTCGCACCAGACCCAGTGCGTACGCCGCCGAACTGGCCTTGACCACCGCGTCCTCCTCGTCCAGGACGACCGCGGAGGACCGCAGTACGGAGAGCACGGTGTCGACACCAGGCGGCAGTACGGCAGCGGTGTGGAGTGAGGAGCGCGTCGGCTTCGCCTGCTCGCGCTCGCTCCAGCGGAACGCCAGCATGGCGATGACGCCGGTGCAGAGCCCGGCGATCGCTGCCACAGCGGCGATTGCCGCGTCCACGTTCATGTCTCCAGGTTAGGCGCCCGCTCGGACCGCTCCACAGCCGAATGGGGGTCGGCCCCGTGAGACGTTGCCGAGAGTTCACCATGGCGATGCGATCGGTTCACTATCGAGGCTCCGGGTCCGAATGGGTGACACCCTTCGGACCACGGGGGTTGCCGAGAGTTCACCGTTAGGTCGTGACGGGTTTACTCGGGAGGCCGGAATCGGACTCGTTTCGGCCACACCGTGGGAGCGTGGGGCTGACAGCCCTGCGGGACCCCCAGCGAGAGAAGGTAAGTGATGCGGGACGCGTACCACGAGGAGCTCGATTCGATCGGTGAGAGTCTGGTCGAGATGGCTCGCCTCGTCGGCTCGGCGATCGGCAGGGCCACCACGGCCATGCTGGACGCCGATCTCAAGCTCGCGGAGAGCGTCATCGCCGCCGACCAGAAGGTCGACGATCTCCAGCACGACCTTGAGGCGCGGGCGATAGCCCTGCTCGCCCGGCAGCAGCCGGTCGCCACGGATCTGCGGATCGTGGTCACCAGCCTGCGGATGAGCGCCGACCTGGAGCGCTCCGGCGACCTCGCGCAGCACGTCGCGAAGCTCGCCCGGCTGCGCTTCCCCGAGTCGCCCGTCCCCCGCGACCTGGCCGCCACCATCCTGGAGATGGGCCAGCTCGCCCAGCGTCTGATGGCCAAGGCCGCCGAGGTGATCATCACCAAGGACGTGGACCTGGCGCTCCAGCTGGAGCAGGACGACGACGCCATCGACATGCTGCACCGCACGCTCTTCCAGCACCTGATGGACGACCGCTGGAAGCACGGCATCGAGACGGCCGTGGACGTGACGCTCCTCGGCCGCTACTACGAGCGCTTCGGCGACCACGCGGTCTCGGTGGCCAAGCGCGTGGTCTACCTGGTCACCGGCGAGCACGCGGACGAGATCTCCCCGGTCGCGCCGGTGGACGCGGAGTAACAGCGCGCGAACCGACGCGCGGGCGCCGGCGCCACCGGGCGCCGGGCCTCACCCCCTCCCCTCCTCTCCACCGCTATCCCTGTTTCCCCTCTTCCTGCGCGCCCCAGCGGGCCCGCGCCTCCGACCGCCCAACGGGCTCGGGGCGCGGGCCCGCTGCGGTGTGGGCGCGGGGGTGGGGTGCGGGCGGCTCGCGGGCTGGGGCGCCGCCGCGCGGGTCGGCCCGGGGGGCCTGCGGAGGGGTCGGCCGACGGGGACTGGGCTGGCCGAGTGGGGTGGGGTGCGGGTGGCTCGGAGGCTGGGGCGCCGCCGCGCGGGTCGGCCCGGGGGCCTGCGGGGGGGGCAGACGACGGGGACCGAGCTGGCCAAGCGGGGCGGGGTGCGGGTGGCTCGGAGGCTGGGGCGCCGCCGCGCGGGTCGGCCCGGGGGCCTGCGGAGGGGGCAGACGACGGGGACTGGGCCGGCCAAGCGGGGCGGGGTGCGGGGTGAGAGGGACTGCGGGGTGGGGTGGCCAGGTGGGGCTGGGGTGGCCAGGGGGCCGGGCAGCGGCCGGGAGGACCGGCCGAGCGGGATGAGGCGGGCCGGCCGAGCGGGATGAGGGTGAGGCGGGCTGGCTCGGAGGGCCTGCGGGGCGTCGGGGGTGGGCGGGGGCGGGCACGGTGTTGGGGTGGCTGGGGATGTGCGGTGCGGGGTGGGTCGCCGGGGGCGGTCGGGGTGGGGCGGTGGCCAGCTTGGTTGGGGCGTGCGCCGTCGGTCGGCGTGCGGGGTGGGGTGGTTTCCGTGGGAGCCGGGTGGGGGTCGGCTGGTGGGTGGGTCCAGCGGCGGTGGCGGTGACGGGCGTGGCGCGGTGAGGGTCGCCGGGGCGCGGGGCGGACACGGCGCGGCTGCCGCGCAGGTCCGGCCGGGAGCGCGGGGGCGGTTGCGGGGGTGGTGCGGCTTTGGCGGCGTAGCAGCGGGCGTGCGGCGATTCGCGGCGTAGGGGCGGCGATGCGCCTACGCGCCGCTTACGCGCCGTTCCGCGCCCCTGGTGGGGGACGTTCACTGGAGGTTCCGCGGTACGCGCCTCCGAGGAGGAAATTCCATGTCAGACACGCCGACTCCGAACCCGAACCCGGCGGAGCAGCCGGTCACCTCGACTCCGGCCCGACCGCTGCTCGGCTCCTGCGGATGCGGCCCGAGCTGCTCGTGTGGCTGCCAGTCCGGCGGCCCGTGCAGTTGCTCCGGGGGTTGCAGCTAGGGGGACCGGCGCGGACGGGACCAGCGCCGCCTCGTCACTCCGGGGCCCCGGCCGGTTGTCGCCGGTCGGGGCCCTGTGGCGTGGGTGGGCGGGAGCGGCGGGCGAGGCGTAGGGGCGGGAGGGGGCCACGTCGGCGGGAGGGACCCTCGGGCGGAAGTGCTCCGGCACGCCGAACGGCCCCCCGGTCCGCGCGCGAGGGGCGGGCCGGGGGGCCGTGGGGGTGCGGGGGGCTACTTCTTCTTGCCCTGGTTCTTCACCGCTTCGATGGCGGCCTTCGCGGCCTCCGGGTCGAGGTAGGTGCCGCCCGGGTTGAGGGGGCGGAAGTCGGCGTCCAGCTCGTAGGAGAGGGGGATGCCGGTGGGGATGTTCAGGCCCGCGATGTCCTCGTCGGAGACGCCGTCGAGGTGCTTGACCAGGGCGCGCAGGCTGTTGCCGTGCGCGGCCACCAGGACCGTGCGGCCGGCGAGGAGGTCGGGCAGGATGCCGTCGTACCAGTACGGCAGCATGCGGTTGACGACGTCCTTGAGGCACTCGGTGCGCGGGCGCAGCTCGCTCGGGATGTCGGCGTAGCGGGCGTCGCCGCTCTGGGAGTACTCGGCGCCGTCCTCCAGCGGGGGCGGCGGGGTGTCGTACGACCGGCGCCACAGCATGAACTGCTCCTCGCCGAACTCGGCCAGGGTCTGCGCCTTGTCCTTGCCCTGGAGCGCGCCGTAGTGGCGCTCGTTCAGCCGCCAGGAGCGGTGTACGGGAATCCAGTGCCGGTCGGCGGCCTCCAGGGCGAGCTGCGCGGTGCGGATCGCGCGCTTCTGGAGCGAGGTGTGGACCACGTCGGGCAGCAGGCCGGCCTCGGTCAGCAGCTCACCGCCGCGCACCGCCTCCTTCTCACCCTTGTCGTTGAGGTTGACGTCCACCCAGCCGGTGAACAGGTTCTTCGCGTTCCACTCGCTCTCGCCGTGGCGGAGCAGGATCAGCTTGTACGGTGCGTCGGCCATGCCCCCGAGCGTAATGGACGGTCCGTGGCGGACCGCTCGCCGCCCGACCCGTGGGACGGGCGGGCGCGGGCCGGGGAGGGCGCGGTGGCCGCACGGCCGGTGGCGGGTCGCGTGACCCGTCGTGACCTGCCAGGACAGGCCGCGCGAGGGCGTGTGCGGCGCGACACTTGACGGTTTCCGGCAAATGACTGGAGATCGACAGCGTGTTCGACGTAAGTTACGGCCGTGGTGAGCACCACTTACATTCGCATCACTCACATCCGCGCCGCCTACGGCCGGGCTCTCTTCACATCCGTCGCTGTGCGGCACTTCGGGGGGTTGTCATGTCCGCTACCGCTATACGGCGGGCCGTGCGCGAGAGCGTGTCCGGCATGCCACGTGAGTTCTGGTGGCTGTGGACCAGCACGCTGGTGAACCGCCTCGGCGGTTTCGTCGCCACCTTCATGGCTCTTTACCTCACGCTGGAGCGGGGCTACTCGGCCACGTACGCGGGGCTGGTCGCCGCGCTGCACGGGCTGGGCAGCGTGGTCTCCTCGCTGGGCGCGGGCGTGATGACCGACCGGCTCGGCCGACGGCCGACGATGCTGATCGCCCAGTTGTCCACCGCCGTCTCGGTGGCCGTGCTGGGCTTCATGACGCAGCCGGTGGCGATCGCCGCCGTGGCCTTCGTCGTCGGCATGGCCAGCAACGCCTCGCGGCCCGCCGTGCAGGCGATGATGGCCGACATCGTGCGCCCCGAGGACCGGGTGCGAGCCTTCGCCCTCAACTACTGGGCCATCAACCTGGGATTCGCGTTCTCCTCGATGGGCGCCGGGTTCATCGCCGAGTACAGCTACCGGGCCGGGTTCATCGGCGAGGCCGTGATGACGCTGGTCTGCGCGGTGCTGGTGTTCGTCAAGCTGCCCGAGTCGCGGCCGGTGCGCGCGACGGGCGCGGACGGCACCCCGGCCGAGCCGGAGATCGGGCTCGGCACGGTACTGCGCGACGGGCGCTTCATGAGCGTCGTCGGCCTCTCCTTCCTCATCGCGCTGATCTTCCAACAGGGTTACGTGGCGCTGCCGGTGGCGATGGGCGCCGACGGGTTCTCCAGCTCCGACTTCGGTGTGGCCATCGCCGTCAACGGCATCCTGATCGTCGCGCTCCAGATCCCCGTCACCCGCTTCATCGAGCACCGCGACCCGCAGCGGCTGCTGATCGTCTCCTCGCTGCTGGCCGGGTACGGGTTCGGACTGACGGCGTTCGCCGGCACGATCGGGGTGTACGCGCTGACGGTGTGCGTCTGGACGCTGGCCGAGATCGTCAACTCACCCACCCAGATGGGTCTGGTCGTGCGCCTCTCCCCCACCCACGGCCGGGGCCGCTACCAGGGCATGTACACCATGTCGTGGTCGGTGGCCGCGCTGGCCGCGCCGCTGATCGCGGGTCAGGTCATCGACCGGTTCGGCGCCGCGTGGCTGTGGGGCGGCTGCGCGGTGGTCGGCACGACGGCGGCGCTCGGCTACTGGCTGCTGATGCGCGCGCTGCCCGCCGAGGAGGTGCCCGCGCCGACCGAGGTGCCGGTGACCGGCGGAGGGCCCGCGCCCGGCGAGGTGCCGGCGCCGGGTGAGGTGGCCGTGGCGGGCGAGGTGCCGGTGGCCGGCGAGGGGTCGGAGTCCGGTGGAGGGGCGGTGCCGGGTTCCGTGACGGCGGGCGCGCCGGCCGCCACCCGGACGCCGGCGTAGGTCCCGCGCCGGCCCGAAGCGGCCCGCACCACGCCAAAGGGGCTCGGCCAGCGGCCCCGCCCCGACCGGCGGTCCCGAACGGCCGCACCCCGCCCCGACCGGCGGTCCTGAACGACTCCGACCGGACCAGACCCGGCCCGGCGGACCCGGCCCGTCCTGGTCAGTCGCGGGGGCGGGGCTCGCCGGTGAGGTGGGTGAAGGCGGCGAGGTTACGGGTGGACTCGCCCCGGGAGGTGCGCCACGCGTACTCCTTGCGGATCGCGGAGGCGAAGCCCAGCTCCAGAAGGGTGTTGAAGCTGCTGTCGGCGTTCTCCAGGACGGTCCCCAGAAGGCGATCGAGCTCGTCGGGGGTGACCGCGGCCAGTGGGAGGCGGCCGACCAGGTAGATGTCGCCGAGCCGGTCGATGGCGTAACTCACCCCGTACAGCCGCGTGTTGCGCTCCAGGAGCCAGCGGTGCACGGCCGCGTCGTTCTCGTCGGGGTGTCGGATGACGAAGGCGTTGATCGACAGGGAGTGCCGGCCGACGCGCAGCGAGCAGGTGGTGGACAGCTTGCGGGTGCCCGGCAGGGTGACGACGTACGCGCCGTCGGCCGCCCGCTCCCACTCCAGCTCCGCCTCGCGCAGGGTGCGCTCGATGACGGCTTCCGCGTCGTTGCCCGGGACGCCTTCCGCGTGGTTACCCATGGGTGGATCGTAGGCGACCGCGCCGTTCGTGCAGCGCCGCGCCGTAGACGTCGGCGGTCGCCGCCGCCGCCGCGTCCCAGCCGAAGGACTGCGCGTGGCGGGCGGCGGCGGCGCCCATCCGCGTGGCCAGCTCGGGGTCGGTGACGAAGCGGCGCAGCGTGCGCGCGTAGTCGGCCGGGTCGTGGCCGCTGACCAGGAAGCCGCTGACGCCGTCGCGCACGGCCACCGGCAGGCCGCCCACGGCCGCCGCGATCACCGGGGTGCCGCACGCCTGCGCCTCGGCCGCCACCAGCCCGAACGACTCGCTGTAGGAGGGCATGACCAGCACGGACGCCGCGCGGTACCAGTCGGCGAGCTGCTCCTGGCCCACCGGCGGGCGGAACCGGACCAGGTCGGCGATGCCCAGCCGGGCGGCGAGCTTCTGGAGCCCCTCCGGCTTGGCCAGGCCGCTGCCGCTGGGGCCGCCGACGACGGGCAGGACGACGCGGTCGCGCAACGACGGGTGCTCGGTCAGCAGGTGGGCCACGGCCCGCAACACGATGTCGGGCGCCTTGAGCGGCTGGATGCGGCCGGCGAACAGCGGTACCAGGGCGTGCTGCGGCAGCCCGAGCCGCTCCCGGGCGGCGGCCCGGCTGGCGGCGACGGCCTCGGGGCTCACCTCGCCGGCGCCCGCGCCGAGCGGGGAGGCGCCGGCGGGCGACAGGAGCGTGGCGCGCGGCCACGTCTCGGCGGGCGGCGGGGGCGTGGGGTGCGGCAGCGACAGACCGGCGTGCGGCGCGGGCGACGCCGGCGACCGGCCGAGCGGGGCGTGCGCCGGTGGCGCCGGGCGGAAGCGGTCAAGGTTGACGCCGGGGTGGACGACAGCGACCTTGCGCGGGTCGGACTCGTAGTGGCGTACGAGCTCGCCCGCCTCCTCGTCGGTGTTGGCGATCAGCCGGTCGGCGGCCCGTACGATCTGCGTCTCGCCGATGACGCGGGCGGCGGGCTCGGGGGTGTCGCCGGCGGCCAGCGCGGCGTTCTTGACCTTGGCCATGGTGTGCATGGCGTGCACGAGCGGGGTCCCCCAGCGCTCGGCGGCGAGCCAGCCGACGTGGCCGGAGAGCCAGTAGTGGGAGTGCACGAGGTCGAAGTGGCCGGGACGGTTGCCGGCCCACACCCGCATCACGCCGTGCGTGAAGGCGCAGAGCTGGGCGGGCAGGTCCTCCTTGGCCAGCCCCTCGTACGGGCCCGCGTCCACGTGCCGTACGAGGACGCCCGGGGCCAGCTCGACGGAGGGCGGGAGGGCGCCGGTGGTGGCGCGCGTGAAGATCTCCACCTCGATGTCGATCGCCGCGAGCCGCTTGGCGAGCTCCACGATGTACACGTTCATGCCGCCCGCGTCGCCGGTGCCCGGCTGGTGCAGCGGCGAGGTGTGGACGCTGAGCATCGCGACCCGCCGTGGCACGGACCGCCCGAACGCCCGGGACCGCCGACCCGCCGCCCTGCTCAGCAGGGAGGCGCGCGGTTTGGGAAGCGGCGAACGGGAGCCTTGCCGAGGTGCGTACTGACTCACCGCGCGTGGCCTCCTTAGACGGCGTGAGGTCCCTCCGGAGGAGTGCAACAGCGGAATACGGCGTTCCCATTTCCGCTTTGCCAAGTTGTTACGCGACGGCCTGCCGGCCGGGGGTGGGGGGTGGCCTGCCGGCCGGGGGTGGGGGGTGGCCTGCCGGCCGAGGGTGGGGGGTGGCCTGCTGGGGGTGGCTTGGCTGCCGGCCGGACGTGGGTGGCTCGCCGGCTGGGGAGTGGCTTCGCCCCGAGGGGGCCGGGTGGTGACTGGCCCGAGGGGGCTTCCCGGCTGGGGGCGGCCTGCCGGCTGGAGTGGCCTTGGGGCGGCCGGGCGTGGCGAGGGTGGGTGACCTGCTGACGGGGTGGCCTGCTGGCCGGGGTGGGGGTGGCCTCGGGAGGGCTGGCCCTGACGAGGGTGCGCGGCCTGGGGGCGCGATGGCCTGCCGGCCGGGCGGGGTGGGTGGCTTGCCGACTGGGAGTGGCTTCGCACCGAGGGGGTGGGGTGGCCTGCCGGCCGGGGGTGGGGGGCTTCGGGGTGGCTGGGGCGTGGTTTCACCCGGAGGGGCCAGGGACCTGGCTGGTCCGAGATGACCTACCCGCCGGGGGTGGCCCGCCGGCCGGGGGTGGTGAGGGTTCGCGGCGGGGTGGTCTGCCCCGGTCGGAGGGCTTGCGGCTGGCTGAACAGCTCGCGTCTGAGGGGTGGAGGGGCTGCCGGCCCTGGTGTGGGAATGGCTTGCTGCTGGCAGGTGGGGGCCGGGCGTGGGCGGCTCGCCCGGCCGGGTGTGGCTTCGCTGCGAGGGGGTGGGGGCCGGGTGGGGCCCGTCCTGGCCGGGGTGGAGTGGTGACTCGTCAGGGTGGGGGTGCTGGGGGCGGAGCCCTGGGGTGGGCGGCGGATAGGGTCGTGCGTATGCCGCCTCGTCCTCCGTACCGCCCTGTGGGGTCGGTCACGCGCGGCACCACCAATCCGAACCGACTGCGCCGCATGGACCGCTGGATCGTGGCCGCGCACGGCGCTGAGCTGCGGCGCAGCGACGATCCGGTCGCGGTGGACCTCGGGTACGGGGCCGCTCCGTGGACCGCTGTCGAACTCCTCGGCCGGCTGCGAACGGTTCGTGCCGACGCCGAGGTGGTCGGCGTGGAGATCGACCCGGCGCGGGTCGCGGCGGCCCACGCGTACGAGCGGGCGGGGCTGCGCTTCGCGCACGGCGGGTTCGAGGTGCCGTTGCCCGGTGGGCCGGGGCGTGCGCCGGTGCTCATCCGGGCCGCGAACGTGCTGCGGCAGTACGACGAGGCCGAGGTGGCGGCCGTGTGGGAGCGGTTGTGCGCCCGGCTCGCGCCTGGCGGGCTGCTGGTCGAGGGGACCTGCGACGAGATCGGGCGGCGGCACGTGTGGGTGGCGCTCGGCGCCGACGGCCCGCGTACGGTCACCTTCGCGGCCCGGCTCGCGTCCCTGGAGCGCCCCTCCGACCTGGCCGAACGCCTACCGAAGGCGTTGATCCACCGCAACGTGCCGGGCGAGCCCGTGCACGCCTTCCTGCGCGACTTCGACCGGGCCTGGGCCGCGACCGCGCCGTACGGGGCGCTGAGCGCGCGGCAGCGCTGGATGCGTACGGCGCGCCTGCTGACCGCCGACTGGCCCCTCGCCGACGGGCCCGCCCGGTGGCGACAGGGCGAGGTCACGGTGGCGTGGGAGGCGTTGGCCCCACGCGGGTGAGGGGGCGTGCGCGGGCGCGATGGGCGTACCGGGCGGGGGTTGCCCTCCCCTCGCGACCCGCACAGTCCCAGCGCCGCCCCCGTACGCTCCCGGCGCCTTCCGCGCCCTTCGAAGAGGGGCGGCCCGTCGTGCGCCGCACCTCCCCGACCGACCCGCGCCGACCCGCGAGACCGCCCCGGTCGACAGGCCACCCCCGTTACGCCGGCCACCCCCGTTACACCGGCCGCCCAGACCAGCGGCCCCCGATCCGATCACTACGGCCGACAGGCCACGCACGCCACCCCGGCCAGCGCCTCCCGTCGCCCCGGTCGGCAGGGTCGCCTGCTCCTTCCCCGCTACTCGGACCAGCGGCTGCCCATCCGGCCGCGTCGGCCAGCCCCCAAGCCGGCCACCCGGACCAGCGGCCCCCGATCCCGCCGTCCCGGCTGACAGGTCCCCCTGGCCGGCAGGCCCCCCACCACCCCGGCCGACGGGCCCCCGCCGCCCGCGCTGCTGTGGGTGCGGGGGAAACTACTCATCGAGCGGAATCACCGCATATGGGCCCATCGGGCAGCAGGGAGGGCGTGGGATGACGGTTGCCTGGCGCAGTGCCTTGGGTTACGCGCTGGTCGTCGCCGTCGGGTCGTGGGGGGTCGGTGTCATGGTCGATCTGGGCTGGGTGGTGGTCGCGAAGTGCCTCGGTCAGTGGGTGACCTGGTCGACGGTGGCGGTGACCGACCCCCGGACGTACGTGTTCCCGGTCGTGGCCACGCTCGTCCTCGTCCTGGCCCGTCGGCTGTCCGCCCCGATGCCGGTGTGGCGCGTACCGCTGATCGACGGCGGCGCGTACCTGCTGGTGCTGCTGGTGTGCGCCGGCCTCCTCGCGTGGTGGGACGGGGCGCCGGTGCCGGTGGACGACGCGTTCGTGGCGGCGGTCGTCGCCCTGTTCACGCTCCAACTGCCGGCCGCGTGGGTGCTGAGCTTCTGGCGCGCCCAGCACCTGCGTGTCGTCCTCGGGCGGGGCGGGGGCGACCCGGCGGCCACCTGGTTCGCCGGGCCGTGACGGCCCCCAGCCGCGCGCGGCCCCCGGCGGCGCCCGGCTCCCTCCAACCGAACCCCCTCGGATCGAACTCCCCCGGACCGAACCCCCTCGGGCCGGTTCAGAGGCGGATCACCACCTTCCCCCGCGTGTGCCCGCGCTCGGCGTACGCGTGCGCCCGCGCGAGCTGTTCGAGCGGGTAGGTCCGCTCGACGCGGGGTGTGTAGCGGCCCCGCCGGCCCAGTTCGGCGGCTTCGGCGAGGAGCGCGGGGTCGTTCTCCGCGTTGGCCAGCCGTACGCCCAGGCGGGGCGCGTTGGCGTGGTCGGCGATCGTCGCCACACGCGCGGGGTCGCCCACGATCGCGACGAGGTCGGCCAGGGACCCGGACGCGGCGGTGTCGAGCGCGAGGTCGACGCCGTGCGGGGCCAGGGCGGCCAGGCGTTCGGCGAGGCCGGCGCCGTAGGTGGTGGGGGCGGCTCCGAGGGAGGTGAGGAACGCGTGGTTGCGCTCGCTGGCCGTGCCGATCACGGTGGCGCCCCGGGCCGCCGCGAACTCGACCGCCGCACTGCCCACGCCCCCGGCGGCGCCCTCGACGAGCAGCGTGCGCCCGCGCAGGGGGCCGAGCGCCCGTAGCCCGCCCAGCGCGGTCACCGACGCCAGGCCGGCGCCGGCCGCCTGCTCGTCGGTCCAGGTGGCCGGCGCGTGGGCCCAGGCGGAGAGGACGGCCGACTCGGCTGTCGCGCCCGTGACACCGCCCAGCCCGAAGACCCGGTCACCGACGCGCGCCCCGCGCACGCCCTCCCCCAACGCGTCGATGACGCCCACGGCCTCGCGCCCGGGAATCGCGGGCAGTTCCACGGGGAGCAACTCGCGTACGGCGCCGGAACGCACCTTCCAGTCCACGGGGTTGACGCCGGCCGCCGCGACGCGGACCCGGATCTCACCGGGCCCGGGACGCGGCTCCGGCACCTCCTCCACCACGAGCGTCTCCACACCGCCGTACTGGTGATAGCGGACTGCGCGCATGACGTGCTGCCTTTCTGCCTTTCCACGCGGCGGCCTGGGCCGGCCGTCCGTGAGACGGGTTTCGTGGGATCGGTGGGGTGGGTACGCGGCGAAGCCGGGAGCCCGGAGCCACAGGTTGAGGCCGACCGCCACGTTAGAAGCTGACGCCGGCGTGAGGTGCAAGTCGCGCGGGCCGCGCCGAAGGGGACCGCGCGGCCATGACGGGACGACCTCCCGCACCAGCACGCCCTGTGCGCCGCCGTCTCCCACCCATCCGGGCGCCGCGTCGCACGGCCCGTGCCCGAACTCTCTTGTGCGGGGCCATCGCCTCCAGCAACGCCTTCGCCTCTCCGGGCGTACCGGACGCGGCGACCGCCCCGGCGCGGTTCCGCAACCGAGCGCAGAGAACACACCGCGCGGGACTCACCTCGCCCCCCCTGCGGGGTGATCAGGTCCAGTAACTCTTCCAGGGACACCGGGATTTCCTCTGCGAGTCGGCTCCACGCCCCGGCCCCTCGCGCGCGGGCGCGCGCGGGGGTGGCGCGGTAAGCGGGGCTGCTGTGACGGGGGGGCGGTGGTGCGGTGGGGGGCGGTGGGATGGTGGGACCGGCCCCGGGCCCCGGCCCCGGCCACGGCCCGGCCGGCTCCGGCTAACCGAGCCTGCGGTGCGTCACCCATTGCCGCGTGGCCGAGGCCATCGCCGCCAGCCACGCCTCGTTCGGTCGGCCTTCCGCCCGAGCCGCCCACATCCGGTGCGCGGCGAGAGCGAAGGTGTCCAGAGCCGCCTGCTCGGCGTTGCGCCAGCCCGCGCATTCGGCGGCCCACTCCTCGGCCTGACCCGGCGCGTACCCGGATGCGACGAGTTGTACGACCACACAGCCCGGATCGATGAACGCCGCCCCGACCGTGGGCCAGGCCCAGTCCACGAGCCAGGTGTCCGCATCGCCGACGATGACGTTGCTGGGGTGGATGTCCGTATGCAGCAGCGTGTTCCCGCGCAGGAACCGGGCCGCCGACAGCTCGGCGAATCGGTCCCACCGGTCTTCCGTCCACCCCAGTGCCACATCGGGCGGGGAGAACACGCCGATGCGATTGACCAGTTCGGCGACGAGCGACAGACCGGGGGAGCCGGGCGTGAAACTCGCCCACCGCCCGTCGACGACCTCGTATCCGAGGACGATCCAGTTCTCGTCCTCCGCCGCCCACCGAAGGGCCGGCGCGAGAGGCCGCACGGTGGGGGCGATGGCCCGCTCCCGAAGAATGGAGTCTCGCCGGCCACCGCGACGGTTGCGCATGCCCTTGACGAAGAACGGGCCGTTCGCGTACTCCACCACGGCGGTGAGGTCAGAACCGAATCCCCGCGCCGTGTGACGCGTCGCGGAAACCGCTCCGGTGTGCGGGCGGACAAGGGACCAGAATTCGGGTCCGGGGATGTCCTCGTTCACCGTCAGTTCCTCGGATCACATTCGGTGCCCGGATATCCCGGAGTGCACTCCTCGTTGGGCTCACAACCCGGGTCGCACCTGTCGGGGTCGCAATGCTCGCCGCGTCCCGAACCTCGGATGGCGGCAGTCGCCTCGGCCATGGCCGCGCCCCCGAGGATATCCGCCAAGGGCGTGCGTCGGACATTACCGGTAACCATCCAGCCCACGGAGAACACACAGGGCGACACGTCACCATTCGGGTCGATGGCCGCCCTCCCCCGACCACACTGGCCGCACAGTCCCGAAGGGTCGGGTGCCCACTCGCGATCCGCACGGCCGTAAGGGCGCACGTGATCGACGCTGACACGCGTGACACCCAACTCCGCCAGCTCCCGTCGCGCCGCGTCGACCCGCTGTTCCTCGTTGACGGAAACTAGGCCGACGCGCAAGGGAATCCCAGCCGCAGCGCCCTTTCGATATGAGCGTGCGTCCGCAGATGACTGGGCCGACCGGTCACCCGGTTGTGTTCACCCGCATGGGCGGAGTGGTACGACGTCGCCAGTGACGCGCCCTCCCGAAGCAGCAGCGCCCACCACTCGTCGGTGACATGCACCAGATTGCTGTAGACCTCCATCCCGATACCGAGCGACAGCACGCGATCCGCCACGGCAAGGGCGTGCGGGTACAGCATCGGTTCACCCCCGATGAGTTGCACCCGGCGTACGCCACACGCGGCGGCCTGGTCGATGACACGGAGCCAGTCCTCCCGCGACATCGCCCCGTGCGAACCCGTCGGGCCCGAGGAGTTGTAGCAGTGCACGCAATTGAGCTGGCAGCGGCGCGTCATGTCCAGCCAGAGGAATTCCGTTCGGTGCTCGGTTCGCGGCGCGGGCTGCTCTGTCACGGTTACCACGGGTTGTCCTTTCGCTCGTGATTGTCCTTGGTCCGATGTGTTGGTCACTGGCCGCTCCGATCAGGCAGCCGCGCGCGGGCCCAGTGGGCGCGGGCGGCGGCGGCCAGGTCGGTGGCGAGTTGGGCGGGGCGGGCCACGTGGCGTCCGCGCCAGCCACGCGGCATCACCCACCGCAGGCCCGTCCCGGACTCGGGCCGCGTGGCCTGGGGGACGGCCAGCAGTCCGGTGGCGAGGGAGCGCACGCCGGGCACGCGCCAGGCGCGCCCGTGGGCGGCGGCCTCGTCGGCGGGGACGAGCCAGACGGCGTACCGCGCGGTCGCGATGTGAGCGACCCGCTCCTCCCCGTTCTCCCGCATCCACGCGCCGAGCTCGACGGGAGCGCGTACCGCCTCCCACCGGCCCCCGAGCGGCAGCAGGTGGAACCCCCGACCCAGCGGTGGGGTCCACGCGTACGCGCCGGCGCGCGCCCTGGTCAGCGCCATGCGCTCACCCCGTGCGCGCTCGTCGCTCCGTCCACTCCGCGCCGGGCCACGGGTGCCGGCGCGGCGCGGGCGCGCCAGGCGTCGGCCCCCGGGCGCTGTGGCGGACCATCCGGACGCGACCGCCCCACCGTGGTGGCCAGTTCCGCGCGCTCACCCGCCGCGCGGCGGGGCGCCAGCCCCACCGCCCCGTGTGTGCGCACCACCGCCGTGCCCAACACGGCCGCCAGATGGTCCGGTCGCGTCACGAACCGTCCGGACCACTCGGCCGGTACGTGCCACCGCGGGCCGGGCCTGGAGTACGGATGGACGGGCGGCACCCCGACGTAGTGCGTGGTAGGCCCGGCCGCCAACACGCTGACGTGCCGCCGCAACCGCTCCCACACGTCGTACGAAGCGCGCGCCGCCGCACCCGGCGGGAGCAGCCAGTACACCCGGTCCGTCCGCGCGTCCACGATGGCCGCGCCGCGCTCCACCGCGTCGAGGACCCCGAGCGCCCACCGCGCGGTGCGGCGATCGGTCCGCACGGCATCCCACGCCTCGCCGGCGGGCAGCACCACCAGCTTGCCGCAGGGGGGCGGTGCCCAGTCGAGATCACTCACGGACCGCTCCGTGATCCCGCGCGATCGGCGACGAAGACGTACGGGACGATCTCCGGTCGGGTGGCGGTTCGTGCACGAAGAAGGGGGCTTCCATGTCAGATTCCGATCACCGAACGAACAGGTCGATGTCGCCGCCCGCGCGGACGGGGAGACGGGCTTTCCACGTGCCCCGACACGGTGCGCGGCTTCGAGTCCGCCGCACACGGTGACCTCCGCAGCGAAACGCGAACTGGCAAATGAGCTTCCGGTACCCGACGCGGTGTGCCTAGTGCGATGTGTAGGGGCAAGTCGGCCTGGCAGTGGGCGATTTGCTACCACGACGGCATGAGGAGGAGCAGGATGGCCCCATGAGCATCGGGGAACTGATCCGCGAGCTACGTTCGGCGCGCGGGTGGTCGCAAGGGCGGCTGGCGTCGGAGGTCAACAAACAATTCGGCACGACGCTCAGCCGAGAGTACGTAAGTGGCTGGGAATGCTCGAAGCACGAACCTGGGGCGTACTATCTGCGCGCCCTGTCGGCGGTCCTTGACGTCCCTCTGGCTGTCCTGGAGAACGAGTTGCGGCGGCGCACCTTTCTCATTGATGTGGCGGGGGCTGCCATAGCTCCCGTGGTCGCTTCTGACCTGCTGTCCCAGGGCTTCGCCGCCCGACTTCGCGGCGGGCCGTCCGTAGCCGACTGGGACGGGAAGCTGGCCGCCTACGGGACGGACTACATGTCGATGGGCGCGGCCGACATTCAGCGTCGCGTGGCGGGTGAACTCGTTGTCGTGCAGCAACAGTTGGGTGTTCCACGACTGTGGTCCGTGGCCGCGCGCCTCATGACGTTGTACGCCAAGACGTTCCCCGGCTCGGATGGCTCCAAGGCCGTGCACTGGTACCGGATGGCCGCCAGGGCGGCGGACGAGTCAGCCGACCAGGCGGCGCGGGTGTGGGTGCGCGGGCGGGCCGCCATCGCGCTGGGCTACGAGGGGGCGTCGCTCCCGGTCGCCGACGTGATCGCCGACCAGGCCATGGCCATCTCGGACCGGCCGTCGCTCGGCCTCCTCAACGCCGTCTACGGAAAGGCGCACGCCGCCGCCCTGCGCGGGGATCACGTCACGGCACGTGAACTGGACGCCAGGGGGCGGCGGATCTTCGACGCGACGGGCTCGTACGAACAGACCTCGGACTACGCCGTGCCGTACTGGCGGCTGAACATGTTCCGGTCCCTGCTGCTGGCCCGCCTCGGGGACGAGAAGGGGGCCGTGCGAGCCCAGGAGGAGGCCCGCCGCGAACTCCCGGACTCACTTCCCCGGTTCGCCACCCACCTGGCCCTACACAGAGGGCTGATGCTCACCCGCTCCGGCGATCGCACGGGCGGCACGGCCCTCGCGCAGACGGCCATGGACGCCCTACCCCCCGCGAAACACTCGCTCACGCTCCGCATGCTGATGGACGAGGTCCGCTCGTAGACGCGGCCTCGGGTCGTCGCGACCAGCATTCATGGGCACGGCACCTGCCAGGAGGAAGCACACCGTGAAACTCAGCGCCTACACCTCCGCGGACGCCGCCGATATCCGGGAGACGGTTCTGGACATGCACGACGCCGTCCATCGGGACCCGGGCGATCCCTTCCCTTCCCGGGAGCGCTTCGGGCAGTTCTACGACATGTGGAGCGCGCATCCCTCGTGGTCGTGTGTCGTCGCTTTCGATGGGGAGAGTGCGGCCGGTTTCGCGTACGGTTCGACGTCCGGTTCCGGCGGGTGGTGGAAGGGTTCCGAGCGGCCGGGGTCGGTGCCGCTCGGGGATTCGGTGTTCGGCCTTTCCGAACTTCTCGTGCTCGGCGCATGGCGTAGGACCGGTACGTCGGAGCGGCTGCACGACGCGGTGGTACGCAGTCGCGGGGACGACGTGTCGACGCTGCTCGTCGACGTCTCCCATCCGAAGGTGGTGGCGTTGTACGAGCGGTGGGGTTACGCGAAGGTCGGGGAGCAGAAGCCGTTCGAGGACTCGCCCGTCTTCGGGGTCATGGTCAAGCGGCTGGCGCCCTGAGCGGCGCGGGCGGGGCCCCGGTCGGCCGCCGGGCCGCCGTCCGTCGGGGCCCGAAAAGAGCCCCCCTCACCCCGGGGAGGGGTCCTCGCCTCCTGGGCGGGTGGCGAGGAACGCGTCGATCAGGTCGCGGTCCCGGGGGTGGGTGAGGCGGGTGCGGGCGGCGGGTGGGGGGAGCCAGATGAGGCGGTCCACCTCGCGGTTGGGGACGAAGGTGTCGTCCAGGGCCCGCGCGGCCCAGTAGCGGACCTCCTTGGGGCGGCCGTCCACCGTGTAGTGGGCGGTGGGGAGTTCGGGGCCGGGCACGCAGTCCATGCCGGTCTCCTCGGCGACCTCGCGCAACGCGCCGCGCAGCGCCGTCTCGCCGCGTTTGAGCTTGCCCTTGGGGTGGGACCAGTCGTCCCACCGGGGCCGGTGGACCAGGGCGATCTCCAGGCCCGGGCCGCGCGGCGAGCGGCGCCACAGGACGCAGCCCGCCGCCCGGATCGGGCCCGTCGTCGCTCCGGGGGCGGTCACGGCGTGGTCGCCGCCCGCTGCCAGATGCGGCCGAAGGCGAAACGGGCCGCCTCCACCTCGTGGCGCTGGTCGGCGTGCAGGATGCCGAGGGCGTACGCGGTGGCCGGGGCGATGCGCGGAGTGCGGGCCGCCGCCGCCGCCGCTGCCGCCGCCTCGGCCGCGTCGCGGTGCCGCTCCAGGGCCTGGCTGGCGGCGAGCAGGCGTACGGACAGCGTGGGTTCGGCCTCGGTGGGGCCGGTGCCCAGCGGCTGGTGTTCGTCCAGCACCTCAAGGGCGTAGCGGCCGACGCGCACCAGGCGGCGGACCTGGTGCCACGGCGCGTCCTGGGCCTCGCTCGCGGGCGGGGCGTCGGCGCTGGGGGTGGCGGCGAGGCCGTGGGTGAGGGCCTCCGCGTTGTACGGGTGGCCGGCGCGGCCCAGCGGCAGGGCGTCGATGGCCTCGATCAGACGGCGCTGTGCCAGTTCGGCGAGCGGCGGCAACGTGGTGTCGGCCGGTTCGTCGGCTGCGGCCGGCACCAACGGGACCTCGGAGGCCAGCAGGGCGACGGCGTCGGCGACGGCGTGGAAGCGGGAGGAGCCCAGCGCCTGGAGGGCGGCCGTGTGGGCGCGGGTCCTGGCCAGGGTGAGCTGGCGTTCGAGGAGGGCGCCGGCGCGGGCGGCGCCGACGGTCAGGGCCCCCGGGCGGGCCTCCTCCGGCTCGCCCCGGCCGCCGACGGGCCCGGCCTGGCCGGCGGGGGTCGCGCCGCCGCCGGTCGCGCTGACGCCCCGGCCGGCGG
>NZ_JBHVJC010000039.1:0-7855 GCF_042799315.1 Streptomyces sp. NPDC057702
GGCGGCCCACCGGGTGCCCGACCCCCGCCGGTCGGGCGCCCGACCACCGCGCCGACCGCGCACCCGACACGCCGAGCCCACCCGTTCGGCTCGCCACCGGCCGGGCCCGACACCCCGACCAGCCGGGCCCCCACACCTCGGTCGGCCCCGCCCGCTCCGACCGGCTGGCCCGACGCGGCCGTCCGACAGTCCCACGGGGCGCCCGGCCATCCCGTACGCCCCGTGCTGGAACCCCGCGCCCGCCCCACCCGGGTCCCGCGCCCGCCCCGCCCGGGTCCCGGTGCCCGCCCCGCCCGGGGGCGTCCCGGGGCGGGGCGTACTGCCGCTGACAGGCGGTCGCTGCGTACGCTCACGCCAGCGCGCCAGCGTCCCGCCCCCGCCCCCGGCCCGAGGAGTCCTCGCGTGTTCACTACCCGGCCCACCCTGCAGGGCACCTTCGGCATGGCCGCCACGACGCACTGGCTGGCCTCCCAGTCGGCGATGGCGGTCCTGGAGGACGGGGGCAACGCCTACGACGCTGCGGTGGCCGCCGCGTTCGTGCTGCACGTGGTGGAGCCGCACCTGAACGGCCCGGCCGGCGAGGCGCCGATGATCATCGCGCCGGCCGGCGGGCCGGTGCGGGTGCTGTGCGGCCAGGGGCCGGCGCCGGCCGGCGCCAGCGCCGCCGCCTACCGCGACCTCGGCCTGGACCTGGTCCCCGGCACCGGCCCGCTGGCCGCCGCCGTCCCCGGCGCCTTCGACGCCTGGCTGCTGCTCCTGCGCGACCACGGCACCCGGTCGCTGGAGTCGGTGCTGACGTACGCCATCGGCTACGCGGAGCGCGGCCACCCGCCGGTGGAGCGCGTCACCGAGACCGTCGAGCGGGTGCGCGCCCTCTTCGAGACCGAGTGGACCACCTCCGCCGAGGTGTACCTGCCCGGAGGCCGGGCCCCCGCCCCCGGCACGCTGTTCACCAACCGGGCGCTGGCCGCCACCTGGCGCCGGCTGCTGGCCGAGGCGGACGCGGCTGGCGGCGACCGGGAGGCGCGGATCGAGGCCGCGCGCCGCGTGTGGCGTACCGGGTTCATAGCCCAGGCCCTGGTCGCCGGCGCGGCCCGGCCCGCGCTCGACACCTCCGGCCGCCGGCACGCCGGCCCGCTCGACGGCGACGACCTGGCCGGCTTCGAGGCCAGCTACGAAGAACCGGCCCGGTACGACTGGAACGGCTGGACCGTGTGCAAGCCCGGCCCCTGGTCGCAGGGCCCGGTCCTGCTCCAGCAACTCGCCCTCCTGCCGCCCGACCTGGACGCCGCCGCCTACGGCACACCCGAGTACGTGCACACCCTGGTCGAGGGCGGCAAGCTCGCCTTCGCCGACCGGGAGGCGTGGTACGGCGACGCGCGCGGCCCGGCCACCACACCGCTGGCCGACCTGCTCGACGCGGACTACAACGCCGCCCGCCGCGCGCTGATCGGCCCCACCGCCTCCTTCGACCTGCGCCCGGGCGGCCCCGGAGGCCGCACCCCGCGTCAGGCCGCGCACGCGCTGGCCGCAGCTCACGGCGAGCCGGCCGCGACGGGCCCGCTGACCAGCACGGCGGCGGGCGTGGGCGAGCCGACCGTGGCGGCCGACGGCGGCACCCGTGGCGACACCTGCCACCTGGACATCGTGGACCGCTGGGGAAACATGATCTCGGCGACGCCCAGCGGCGGCTGGCTCCAGTCCAGCCCCGTCGTCCCCGAACTCGGCTTCCCGCTCGGCACCCGGCTCCAGATGGCCTGGCTCGACCCCGACCTGCCGAACACGCTCACTCCCGGCCGCCGCCCGCGCACCACCCTCTCGCCCTCCCTGGCCCTGCGCGCGGGCGAACCCGTCCTCGCCTTCGGCACCCCCGGCGGCGACCAGCAGGACCAGTGGCAGACGCACTTCTTCCTGGCCGTCGCGCTGCGCGCCCCCGTACGCGGCGGGCTCGACCTCCAGGGCGCCATCGACGCCCCGGGCTGGCACCAGGAGAGCTTCCCCGAGTCGTTCTACCCGCGCGGGATGCGCCCCGGCGGCGTCACCGTCGAGGAGCGGTTCCCCCCGGAGCTGGTCGCCGAGCTGCGCCGCCGGGGCCACGACGTCACCGTCGGCGGGCCGTGGTCACAGGGCCGGCTGAGCGCGGTCGCCCGGGACCCGGAGACCGGCGTGCTCGCGGCGGCGGCCAATCCGCGCGGGGCCCAGGGGTACGCCGTCGGCCGCTGAGTCCCGCCTACGCCGCGCGCTGGTTTTCCCGGAGTTCACCCTGTGGCCAGGCAGGCGATGTCAAATCTGCTGGTGGGGCATGGTTCGATGGACACATGATCGAAGCTATGGACCCGCAGGAATGGGCACGCCTGGAGGCGGCGGTGGACGAGGCCGTCCGTAAGGCGGCGGCCACGGAGGTCATGCCGCGGTTCCGGCAACTGGCGCAGCACGAGGTCGTGCAGAAGAACGGCCCGCACGACCTGGTCACCGTCGCGGACCGGCTCGCCGAGGAGCAGCTCACCGCCGCCCTCACCGAGCTGCTGCCCGGCTCCGTGGTTGTCGGCGAGGAGGCCGTGCACGCCGACGCGGGCATCCTGGCCGCGCTCGACGGCGACACGCCCGTGTGGATCGTGGACCCGGTGGACGGCACCCGTCAGTTCGTGGCCGGCGACTCCGGCTTCTCCACCCTGGTCGCGCTGGCCCACCACGGGGAACTGCTCGCCTCCTGGACCTTCGCGCCCGCCCTGGACCTGATGGCCGTGGCCCGCCGGGGCGGCGGCGCCACCCTCGACGGCCGGCCGCTGCGCTGCGGCCCGCGCCCGGCCGACAAGGTCATCGACGTGGCCACCTCGCACTTCGACTTCACCACCGACGTGGAGAAGCGGTCGCTGGCGGGCCTGGTGACCGACGGGGTCGCCCCGCGCCCCTGCGGCTCCGCCGGCCTGGAGTACCTGGCCGTGGCCCGCGGCACGCTGGACGCCGTGGCCTTCTCCTGGGAGAACCCCTGGGACCACGCCGCCGGGCTGCTCCTGGTCGCCGAGGCGGGCGGCGCCTCCGCCACCTTCTCCGGCGAGCCGTTCCGCATAGCCGGCGGCAACGCGCTGCCGTTCACCGCGGCGCGGGACCCGGAGACCGTTGCGCATATCCTGGGCCTGCTGGCCGCCGTGGGCTAGGTCGGCGTACCACCCGCGCACGCCGCAGCCGCAACCGGAGGCGACCTCACAGGTGAGGAGGCCGATGTGCCGTCGATGCTCGACGCGGTGGTGGTGGGGGCCGGACCCAACGGCCTGACCGCCGCCGTGGAGCTGGCCCGCCGTGGCCACGCCGTGGAGGTGTTCGAGGCGCGCGAGGCGCCCGGTGGCGGGGCCCGCACCGAGGAGCTGACCCTGCCGGGGTTCTGGCACGACCCCTGCTCGGCGGCCCACCCACTCGGCGCCGGCTCGCCCGCCTTCAACGCCATGCCCCTGGAGCGACACGGCCTGCGCTGGCTCCACCACCAGCTGCCGATGGCCCACCCCTTCCCGGACGGCACGGCCGCCGTCCTGGCCCGCTCCGTCGGCGAGAGCGCGATGTCGCTGGGCGTCCGGGACGCGGGCGCCTACCGTCGCCTGGTCGCTCCCTACGTCGGCCGCTGGGAGGCGCTGGCCGCCGACTTCCTGCGCACCCCCTGGCTCGGACAGCCGCGCGACCCCGCCGGCTGGGTGCGCTTCGGCACCCTCGCCCTGCAACCCGCGGCCCTGCTCGCCCGCCGCTTCCAGCACGAGAAGGCGCGCGGGCTGCTCGCGGGGCTGGCCGCGCACACCGTCGCCCCGCTGCGCGGCGTCGGCACCGGCGGCATCGCCCTGATGTTCGCGCTCGCCGCGCACGCGGTCGGCTGGCCGGTGGCCCGCGGCGGCTCGCAGGCCATCGCGGACGCCCTCGTCGCCTACCTGCGCGAACTGGGCGGCGTCGTGCACACCCACTACGAGGTCAAGCGCCTGGACGACCTGCCACCCGCCCGCGCGTACGTCTTCGACACCTCGCCCACCGCGCTGGCCCGCATCGCCGGCCTCGGCGACGCCTACCGGGGCTTTCGCTACGGGCCCGCCGCCTTCAAGATCGACTACGCCCTGGACGGGCCCGTGCCCTGGACGGCCGAGGCGGCGCGCCGCGCGGGCACCGTGCACGTCGGCGCCACCCTCGGCGAGATCGACGGCGCCCTGCACGCCGCCGCCGACGGCCGCGACCCCGCCGTGCCCTTCCTCATCACCACCCAGCCCAGCCTCGTCGACCCCACCCGCGCCCCCGCCGGCAAGCACACCTTCTGGGCGTACGGGCACGTGCCCAGCGGCTGGCGGGGCGACGCCACCGAGGTGATCGAGCGGCAACTGGAGCGCTTCGCCCCGGGCTTTCGCGACCGGGTGCTCGCGCGCGCGATCGCCGGGCCACCCGAACTGGCCGCCCGCAACGCCAATTACGTCGGCGGCGACATCGCCTGCGGCGCGTTCACCGGCCTCCAGACGGTGCTGCGCCCCAAGCTGGCCCGCGTCCCCTACGCCACCGCCCACCCCGCGATCTTCCTGTGCTCCTCGGCGACCCCGCCGGGCCCCGGCGTCCACGGCATGTCGGGACACCACGCGGCCCGCGCCGTGTGGAACCGCCTGCGCGGCCGATAGCTGACGCCCCGTCAAGCCGCCCGTCCACGAGGGCAGCCGGTGCCGCCCGCCGTGACCGGTGTTGTTAGGGTGGCCTAACTTTCCACGGGAGGGCGTGTCATGGCGACGGAGTCACCGGAGTTCGATCATCTGCTGCACGGCGTACCGGACGTGCCCGAGGCCGTCGCCGCGTACACGGCCGCCGGGCTCACCGCCCATGCCAACGAGCCCTACCTGGGGTTTCGCAACGGCGCGTGGCGGCTGGACGTGCGCTACGTCGAGATCCTCGGCATCGTCGACCACGCCGAGTTCGCCACCTCCCCCTACGGCCGGGCGATGGCACCGATGATGCCCTTCGTCACCGACCGGCTCGCGGCCGGCGGCGGCGGGCTCAACTTCGCGATCAACGTCGCCGACGTCGCGGCCACCACCGAACGGCTGCGCGCCGAGGGCCACCCGGTCGACCTGGTGACCTTCGCCCGCGAGGGCTCGCCCGTCTCCTTCCGGGAGGCGTTCTTGCCGGACGCCCCGCGCTGGGCGCCGTTCTTCATCACCTACACCCCCGACCGGCAGGTCATCCTGGACACCTACCGGGGCGGGGGAGGGCGCGGCGGCGACCACGACCTGGTCGGCTTCGTCATCGAGACCCCCGACCCGACCGGGGCCGCCGCCTGGCTGGGCCGCCTCGTCCAGCTCCCGGTCACCGACGGGGGCACCGTGGTCCCCCTGCCCGGCGCGCAGGTGCGCTTCGTCGCCGGCCCCGCCGACCGGATCACCACGCTGCTGCTGGCCGGCGGCACCCCGCCCACCACCCGGATCAACGGCCTGGACCTGCGGCCCGCGTAGGCCCGGCGGCACCCCGTCCAAGCCTGGCTCGGCGTCCCCGCGCGCGGGGACGGGCGGGTGGTGCGACGGTACGAGAGGGGGCCGGGACGGCGGGCCGATGGACCAAGATCGGCCAGATGGGCGCGGCTCCAGGGCTATGTCGGATTTCCGCGAGCCCTGACCGTGCGCACCCGCGATGCTGAGCTCATGCACTCTGACTTCGACCGGTGCGTGAGAGCCGTCCAGTCCAAGGACGCCCGCTTCGACGGCTGGTTCTTCACCGCCGTCCTCACCACCCGCATCTACTGCCGCCCCAGCTGCCCGGTGGTGCCGCCCAAGGTCGAGAACATGACGTTCTACCCGAGCGCCGCCGCCGCCCAGCAGGCCGGGTTCCGCGCCTGCAAGCGGTGCCGCCCGGACGCCAGCCCCGGCTCGCCCCAGTGGAACGAGCGCGCCGACCTCGTCGCCCGCGCCATGCGCCTGATCGCCGACGGCGTGGTGGACCGCGAGGGCGTCCCGGGCCTGGCCGCCCGGCTCGGCTACAGCACCCGGCAGGTCGAGCGCCAGCTCCTGGCCGAACTGGGCGCGGGGCCCCTCGCGTTGGCCCGCGCGCAGCGCGCGCAGACCGCCCGGCTGCTGATCGAGACCAGCGAGCTGCCGATGGCCGAGGTCGCCTTCGCCGCCGGCTTCGCCAGCATCCGCACGTTCAACGAGACCGTGCGCGAGGTCTTCGCGCTCTCTCCGACGGAGCTGCGTGGCCGGACCCGGCGCGGCGACCGGCCCACCGCCCCCGGCGTACTCAGCCTCCGCCTGCCCTTCCGCGCCCCGCTGTGCCCGGACAACCTGTTCGGGCACCTCGCGGCCACCGCCGTGCCGGGCGTGGAGGAGTGGCGCGACGGGGCGTACCGGCGCACGCTGCGGCTGCCCTACGGGCACGGCATCGTCAGCCTGCGCCCGGCGCCCGACCACATCGGCTGCCAGCTCTCGCTCACCGACCAGCGCGACCTGGCCGGCGCGATCAGCCGCTGCCGCCGCATGCTCGACCTGGACGCCGACCCGGTCGCCATCGACGACCTGCTGCGCACGGACGCGGAGTTGGCGCCGCTGGTCGACAAGGCGCCGGGGCGCCGGGTGCCGCGCACGGTGGACGCCGACGAGTTCGCCGTGCGCGCCGTGCTGGGCCAGCAGGTGTCCACGGCCGCCGCGCGCACCCACGCCGGGCGGCTGGTCGTCGCGCACGGCGAGCAGGTCGACGACCCCGCCGGCGGCCTCACCCACCTCTTCCCCAGCACCCGGGCGCTGGCCGACCACGACCCGCAGGCACTGGCCATGCCGCGTACCCGCCGGGCCACCCTGGGCACCCTGATCGACGCGCTGGCCAGCGAGAAGATCACGCTGGACGTCGGCAGCGACTGGGACCGGGCCCGCGCCCAACTGGCCGACCTGCCGGGTATCGGCCCCTGGACGGTGGAGTCGATCGCGATGCGCGCCCTGGGTGACCCGGACGCCTTCCTCCCCACCGACCTCGGCATCCGCCGCGCCGCGGAGGGCCTCGGCCTGCCCGGCACCCCCGGTGCGCTGGTGCGCTACAGCGCCCGGTGGCGGCCCTGGCGCGCGTACGCCGTGCAGTACTTGTGGGCCACCGACGACCACCCGATCAACCTGCTGCCCGCCTGAGACCTGCGCGCGCGAGCGGTGTGCGCCGCCCGCGCCGCGCCCGATACCCTCACCCAGTCCGAGCCCAAGGAGAGCTACCTGCCGTGCCCGTACGCGTCCACACCCTGATCGACAGCCCCTGTGGCCCGCTCACCCTGGTGGCCACCGACGGGGTGCTGTCGGGTCTGTACATGACCAACCAGCGGCACCTGCCGGCGCTGGAGACCTTCGGCGAACGGGACGACGAACCGTTCGACGAGGCCATCGAGCAGCTCACGGAGTACTTCGAGGGGCGTCGCACCGACTTCGACGACCTGCCGGTCCACTTCGCGGGCACGCCGTTCCAGCAGCGGGTCTGGGAGGAGCTGCGCGCCATCCCGCACGGCGTGACCATCTCCTACGGCCAGCTCGCCGACACCCTCGGCCAGCCCACCGCCGCCCGCGCCGTCGGCCTGGCCAACGGCAAGAACCCCATCAGCATCATCGTCCCCTGTCACCGGGTCGTCGGCTCCACCGGCAGCCTGACCGGGTACGGCGGCGGCCTGGCCCGCAAGCGGCAGCTCCTGGACTTCGAGAGCGGCAACCTCCAGTGCGTGGACGGCGCGTTCGTCGACGAGCCGACCCAGGGCGCCGCCCAGGAACAGCTCTTCTGAGCCCGCACCACCCCACCGGCCCGGGCGCCCGCCCCGAAGGTGGGGCGGGCGGTGGGGGTGGGGGCGGGCCCCCCGGGGGACGGGGCGGCGCCGGCGGCCCTC
>NZ_JBHVJC010000039.1:7865-70398 GCF_042799315.1 Streptomyces sp. NPDC057702
GCGTGGCCGGCGCTTTCGCCCAGGCGCCCCCCCGGGGCCCCCCCCTCTAACCGCTCTACTCACCCCCCCCCCCCCCCCCCCCCCCCCCCCCCCCCCGGGGGGGCCAGGGCCGGTGGCGTTCGCGCGGGCCCCGCGCGCTCAGGCGCGCCGCGTCATGGCCAAGGTCAGCGGCCCGCCGCCGGGCAGCTCGACCCGCGCGTCGACCTCGAAGCCCAGTCGCTGGTAGAAGCGCACGTTCTCCTCGGAGGTCTCCAGATAGGCTGGCACCCCCTCCCGCTCGGCCGCCGCGAGGCCCGGTGCGAGCACCGCGCGCCCCAGCCCGCCCCCCTGCCGCGCGGGATCGACCCCGACCGTTCCCAGGAACCAGGCCGCCCCCCGCGGTCGGTGCGCCGCCATGGCCCGGTCGGCCTCGGCGAACGCCTCGGCCCGATCGCCCGCCAGCTCGGCGAGACGCGGCGCGAGCTCGGCGAAGACGGCGGCCGCCGCGACGGTTCGCGGGGTGGTCCACACCGCCACCGCGGCCCCCTCGTCGGCGACCCAGACCTGGCCGTGCGCGAGGCCGACACGGACCAGGAACAGCTCCTGGAAGTCCGCGATCCGCCGCGCGTGGTCGTCGGCGGCCACCGTGTGCCGGGTGAACGGGTGGTCGGCGAAGGCGCGGGCCAGCGTCGTGGTCGCGCGCGGCACGTCGGCATGGGTGGCCGGTCGTACGGCCACGGTCGGGGCGGTCATGGACGGCGTCCTCCGTTGTCCGCTCCAGGGGAGCGCTCGAAGATCGTCAGGGGTTGGCACGCACTGTACGTTCCCCGCCACGGCCGGCCCACCGGAATACGCCCCGCGCCGGCTCCCGCCCCCCGCCGGCCGCGAGCGTACGCCCCCCAGGCCCACCGGCCCGGCCCCACCGGCCCGGCCTCGGCCCGCGCGGGACGCGGGCCGGCGACCGGCGACCCGGGGCGGGTCGGGTCAAACGGCGGGGGGAGGGCTGCCCACCAGTGGAGGTGGGACGTGGTCGGCCCGGACGCGGCGGGGTGTGCCCTGACTCCGGGTGCCTCAGCCCGAGCTACCGGAGCCCGGGCCCGAGGGGCCCGAGCCGCCGGAGTCCGAGCCACTGGAGTCCGCCGCCCGTTCGGCGGCCCGGCGTAGCCGGTGGTGCCGGGTGGGGGTCTGCTCGGTCAGGGCCTCGCCGATCATCGTGCGCATCGCGTCGCGCAGTCCGTGCATCGCGTGGTGCCGCTTGGGCCCGGCCCCCGGGTCCGTCCGCAGCTCCCGCAGCAGGGCCCAGCACAGGGCCAGCATCACCAGCACGAACGGCAGCGCCACCAGGATCGTCGCCGTCTTCAGCGCGTCCAGGCCACCGGCGACCAGCAGTACCGCGGCCACCGACGCCATCAGGATGCCCCAGGCGACCACCAGCCAGGTGCGCGGATGCAGCGACCCCCGGCTGGTCAGCGAGCCCATCACCAGCGAGGCCG
Organism: Streptomyces sp. NPDC057702; assembly: GCF_042799315.1. Lineage (NCBI taxonomy): Bacteria > Bacillati > Actinomycetota > Actinomycetes > Kitasatosporales > Streptomycetaceae > Streptomyces > Streptomyces sp. NPDC057702. The sequence continues at coordinate 9,338 of NZ_JBHVJC010000039.1, forward strand.
AGTCGGCACTGGTGATGAAGTACGTCATGACCAGCGCCATGGCCAGCCAGGAGGTCGCGGTGCCCAGCGGCAGCGCGTCCAGCATCCCGAACAGCGAGGCCTCCGCGCCGTCCTTGACCTTCTCCGTGAGGTCGGCGGTGCCGCTGGAGTCCAACCGGATGGCGCTGCCGCCCATCACGCAGAACCAGATCATCGTCGCGCCGCTGGGCACCAGCAGCACCCCGATCAGGAACTCCCGGATGGTGCGACCGCGCGAGATGCGGGCGATGAACGTCCCCACGAACGGCGCCCACGACAGCCACCAGGCCCAGTAGAAGATCGTCCAGGTGCCCAGCCAGCTCTCGTCGGTGAAGGCACCGGTGCGCGAGGCCATCGGCACCAGGTCGTTGAGATAGCCGCCGATGCTCGCCGGGATGCTGTCCAGGACGTAGACCGTCGGGCCGACGACGAAGACGAACAGCATCATCAGGGCGGCCAGCACGATGTTGAGCGTGCTCAGCCACTTGACGCCCTTGTGCAACCCGGAGAACGCGGAGGCCACGAAGGCGGCCGACAGGGCGGCGATGATCACGAGCTGGACGGTCTCGGTGTTGTCCACACCGGCGGTCAGGTCCAGCCCCTCGGCGACCTGGAGGGCGCCCAGGCCCAGGCTGGTCGCGGTGCCGAAGACGGTCGCGAAGACGGCGAGCAGGTCGATGATCCGGCCCGGCCAGCCGTCGGCCCGCCGCTCGCCGATCAGGGGGACGAACGCGGAGCTGAGCCGGTTGCCGCGCCCCTTGCGGAAGACGGCGTAGGCCAGGGCGAGGCCGGCCATGCCGTAGATCGCCCACGGGGTGAGCGTCCAGTGGAAGAACGAGTACTCCATGGCCGTGCGCGCCGCCTCGCCCGTGCCCGGCTTCACCCCGCTGGACGGCGGCGGGTCGGTGTAGTGCAGCAGCGGCTCGCCGACGCCGTAGAACATCAACCCGATGCCCATCCCGGCGCTGAACATCATGGCGATCCACGCGAGGTTGCCGAACTCCGGCTCGTCCTCGTCCCGGCCCAGCCTGATCCGGCCGTACCGGCTCACCGCGATGTACAGGCACAGCACCAGGAACACGTCGGCGGCGACCACGAACAGCCAGCCGAAGTTGGTGAGCACCCAGTTCAGGGCGGTGTCCGAGGTGTCGGCGAAGTTGTCCTTGGCGAGCGCGGCCCAGCCGACGGCGGCCAGCACGGCCACCACCCCGATGAGGACGACCACCCGGTCGGGCGGTGGGTCGTGCTGGGCGGCCGGTGTCTCGTCCGGATCGGGCGGCAGCTCGGTTGACTGGGTAGACGGGGTACTCATGGCGCACCACTATGGTGCGACAAAGAAGGAGATGCCCCCGTGGCGCGCCGTTTGGCGACGACTACGGCCCTGGGCGGCCCGCGACCCCGGCGGATAGGGTCGCCGCGGCACCCACGCCCGCGCGCGAGCACGGCCGGCAGGAAGAGGACGCACGGTGACGTACGCCGCGTCGACCGGGCCCACGACGGCCCACCGACCGACAGCCCGAGCGACCCGCCCCGGCACCCCGGCGCCGCCACCTCGTGCGGCCCCGACGGCCGGGCCGAGACCGCCGACCCGACCCGCCCCAGCAGCCCGGCCGGGACCGACGGAGCCGGTGACGAAGCCGACGGAGCCCACCCCACCACACGTCGCCACTCCGGCGCCCGGCCCGGCACGCGAGGTGGCGCGACGGGCCCCGGAGGCGGCCGAAGGCCGGCGGGTGCTGATCGCCTCGGACAAGTTCAAGGGCTCCCTGACGGCCGTGGAGGTCGCCGACCACCTCGCGGCCGGACTGCGCCGCGCGGCCCCCGGTGTGCGGGTGGCGGCGGTGCCGGTCGCCGACGGTGGGGACGGCACGGTGGACGCGGCCGTCGCCGCCGGCTTCGAACGCCGCACGGTCACGGTCACCGGGCCGCTGGGCCGCCCGGTGAGAGCCGCGTACGCGCTGCGCGGGACGCGCGCCGTCGTCGAGATGGCCCAGGCGTCCGGGCTGCGCCACCTGCCGGCCGACACCTTCGCGCCACTGACCGCCACCACCTACGGCACGGGCGAGCTGCTGCGCGCCGTCCTGGACGCGGGCGCGCGCGACCTCGTCTTCGGTGTCGGCGGCAGCGCCACCACCGACGGCGGCGCGGGCCTGCTGGCCGCCCTCGGGGCGCGCTTCGACGACGAGCGGGGCCGTCCGCTGGGCCCCGGCGGCGGGGCGCTGCGCCAGCTCGCGACGGCCGACCTGACGGGCCTCGACCCGCGCCTGGCGGCGAGCGCCCTCACGCTCGCCAGCGACGTCGACAACCCGCTCACCGGCCCGCTGGGCGCCGCCGCCGTCTACGGGCCGCAGAAGGGCGCGAGCCCGGCGGACGTAGCGGTCCTGGACGCGAGCCTGGCCCACTACACACAGGTACTGGAGCGCGCGGTGGGCCCGCGCGCCGTCGAGCAGGCGCGCGCGCCGGGCGCCGGCGCGGCCGGCGGTGTCGGTTACGCGGCGCTGGTCGGCCTCGGCGCGGCCTTCCGGCCCGGCATCGAGGTGCTGCTCGACGTGCTGGGCTTCGCGCCGGAGCTGGCCCGCGCCGATCTGGTGGTCACCGGCGAGGGCTCGCTCGACGCGCAGACCCTGCGCGGCAAGGCCCCGCTCGGGGTGGCGGCGGCGGCCCGCGAGCACGGCGTACCGACGGTGGCCGTGTGCGGGCGGCTCGCGCTGTCCGCGCGGGAGCTGGAGGAGGCCGGCCTGGTGCGCGCGTACGCCCTCACCTCGCTCGACCCCGATCCGGCGCGCCTCATGGCCGAGGCCGGCCCGCTCCTGGAGCGGCTGGCCGCGTCGATCGCGGCGGACTTCCTGACCTGAGTGACCCCGCCCCGGCCGGTGGCACCCGGGGGCGGGGCGGCGCGCGGCCCGCGGCGCCGGGTCGGGGCTCGGGCGGGCCCGGGCACGACGAAGGGCCCGAGCGGTGTGCTCGGGCCCTTCGGGTGGATCGGGGTGGGTCCGCGTTACGGGAGCTGGGTGGCGCGTGCCTCGCGCCGGTTGTCCCGGAAGGTGTTGACCCGGCGGGCCGTGGCGAAGAGCGGGATCACCGCGCCGAGCACCACCTGGAGCGCGCAGCCGGTCTGGAGCAGCAGCTCACCGCCGGGGGCCTCGAAGGCCCACGCGCCCAGCAGGCCCATGCTCAGCACGATCCAGCCCAGCACGGCCAGCGCGAGGAGTCCGCGCGGCTTGGGGTACTCCACGCGGCTCACCATCAGCCAGGCGACGCCCACGATGGCCAGCAGGGTCGGGAAGAACGGCAGCTCCAGGAGGACCACGGAGATCACGGTCAGCGCTCCGAAGGGGCTGGGCATGCCCTGGAAGACGCCGTCGCGCAGGGTCACACAGGAGAATCTGGCGAGCCTGAGCACGACGGCGAGCAGGACCACGATCGCGGCCACCGCCGACACCCGTTGGTACGCGTCGTCGGCGACCATGCCCCACACCACGACGAAGTACGCCGGGGCGAGGCCGAAGCTGATCAGATCGGAGAGGTTGTCCAGCTCCGCGCCCATCGCCGAACTGCGCAGCTTGCGTGCCACGAGCCCGTCGAAGAGGTCGAAGACCGAGGCGAGCAGCATGAGCATGACCGCAGTGGCCGCGCTGTGCCGCGCCATGCCGCCGTCCTCGTTGCCCGTCAGGTGCGGGATGAGGACGCCGGTGGTGGTGAAGTACACGGCCATGAAGCCGCAGGTGGCGTTGCCGAGCGTGAGCGTGTCCGCTATCGACAGACGCGTTGACAGCGGCATGTCGTCCGTGTCGTCGCCGCACTCGTCGGCCTCGGGGACCCAGGCGGACTGGGTCTCCGGATCAACTACGGTCAAGGCGAGTCACCCCCGCAGTGGTGGTCTCGCCGACCTCGACCGCGGTCTCGACACCCTCCGGCAGGTAGATGTCGACGCGCGAGCCGAACCGGATCAGGCCGATCCGCTCGCCCTGCTCGACCTTGGTGCCCTGCGGCACGTACGGCACGATGCGGCGGGCGACGGCGCCGGCGATCTGGACCATCTCGATGTCCCCGAGTTCGGTGTCGAAGTGCCAGACAACGCGCTCGTTGTTCTCGCTCTCCTTGTTGAACGCCGGGACGAACCCGCCGGGGATGTGCTCGACCGAGGTCACCGTGCCCGCCAGCGGGGCGCGGTTCACGTGGACGTTCAGCGGGCTCATGAAGATCGCGACTCGGGTGCGTCCGTCCTTCCACGGCATGATGCTCTGCACCACACCGTCGGCGGGGGAGATGACCCGGCCCTGCGCGATCTCGCGCTCTGGGTCACGGAAGAACCACAGCATGCCCGCCGCGAGCGCGGTGGCGGGCACGGCGGCGGCAGCCCAGCGCCCCGAGCGACGGGAGCGAGCCAGGCTCACCGCCGCCGTGGCGACGGTCGGAAGGAGCCACGGCGACGCCCCGCGCGCGAGGCGTACGCGTGCGCGAGATGCGGTGGAAGAGCTGTGGGGCATGGATGACCTTCGTAGCGGAGGGTGCCGCTTAGCGAATAAGGGGACGGCGGCTTTTCCGGGATGGTATCGGTTGCGAGCGGCAACTGGGCAAGCGCCAGGGCTAGTCGGTGGCCGAAGACCTGTGACGGGCTGTGATGTAGTTCTCGAAAAAACCACCCCGAACCGGACAATTACCCCTGGAAGTGGTACTCCTCCAGGAGGCGACGCCCGATGATCATTTTCTGGATCTCAGCGGTGCCCTCGCCGATGAGGAGCATGGGCGCCTCCCGGTAGAGACGCTCGATCTCGTATTCCTTGGAGAAGCCGTAGCCGCCGTGGATGCGGAAGGCGTCCTCCACGACCTCTTTGCAGTACTCGGAGGCCAGGTACTTCGCCATTCCCGCTTCGAGGTCGTTGCGCTGCCCGGCGTCCTTTTTCCGGGCGGCATTGACCATCATCGCATGGGCGGCCTCGACCTTGGTCCCCATTTCCGCCAGTTTGAACTGGATGGCCTGGTGCTGGGCGATCGGCTTACCGAAGGTGTGTCGCTGCTGTGCGTAGGAAACGCCCAGCTCAAAGGCGCGCTGCGCGACCCCGCAGCCGCGTGCCGCGACGTTCACCCGGCCGACCTCGACGCCGTCCATCATCTGGTAGAAGCCGCGTCCGGTGGCCCCGCCGAGCACCCGGTCGGCCCCCAGGCGTAGCCCGTCCATGATCAGCTCGGTGGTGTCGACGCCCTTGTAGCCCATCTTGTCGATCTTGCCGGGGATGGTCAGTCCCGGGCGCACCTCGCCGAATCCCGGTTCCTTCTCGACCAGGAAGGTGGTCATCGAGCGGTGCGGCTTGGCGGCGGCCTCCTCCGGGCTCAGCCCCTCGTCGGTCCGGCACAACACCGCGACCAGCGAGGAGGTGCCGCCGTTGGTGAGCCACATCTTCTGCCCGGTCAGCAGAAAGTCATCACCGTCCCGCACGCCTTTGGAGGTGATGGACGACACATCGGAACCCAGTGCCGGCTCCGACATCGAGAACGCGCCACGGATCTCGCCCGTGGCCATCTTCGACAGGAAGTAGTCCTTCTGTTCCCGCGTGCCGTGCTGCTGGAGCAGATAGGCGACGATGAAATGCGTGTTGATGATGCCCGAGACGCTCATCCAGCCACGGGCGATCTCCTCCACACACAGCGCGTAGGTCAGCAGTGACTCGCCAAGTCCGCCGTACTCCTCGGGAATCATCAGCCCGAAGACGCCGAGTTCCCGTAGGCCCTCGACGATCTGGGTCGGATATTCGTCGCGGTGTTCCAGCGCGGTGGCGACCGGGAGGATCTCCTTGTCGACAAAGTCCCTTACCGTGGAGAGTATTTCGCGCTGGATCTCGGTGAGCCCGTCGGTCTGGGCGAGGCGACTCATCTCACTGCTCCTCGTTCGCGGGGGACGGGGCGTTCGTGGGGGTTCGGGCGGGGCCCGGGGCGGGCGCGGTGGCCGGGGCGGGCCGGGCGGGCTCGCGCGGGGTGGGGCGGCCCGGCTGCTCGCCGCCGCGTTCGGCGACGTACGCCGCGTTCGGCACCATCACCTTGCGTCGGAACACGCAGACCACCGTGCCGTCCTGCGTGTAGCCCCGGGTCTCGACGTGCACGACACCGCGGTCGGGGCGGGAGCGTGACGGGGTCTTGTCCAGCACCGTCGTCTCGCCGTACAGCGTGTCGCCGTGGAAGGTCGGGGCCACGTGGCGCAGCGACTCGACCTCCAGGTTGGCGATGGCCTTGCCCGACACGTCGGGGACGGACATACCGAGCAGGAGCGAGTAGACGTAGTTGCCGACGACGACGTTCCTGCCGAAGTCGGTCGTGCGCTCGGCGTAGTTCGCGTCCAGGTGCAGCGGGTGGTGGTTCATGGTCAGCAGGCAGAAGAGGTGGTCGTCGTACTCGGTGACCGTCTTGCCCGGCCAGTGCTTGTACACCTCGCCGACCGTGAACTCCTCGTAGGTGCGGCCGAACTGCATGGTGCTCATCCCTCCGGGAGAGGCGTCCCCGGGCCGGCGCGGCCCGGGGACGGATGCGGGGTGTGCCGCGTGGGAGGTGCCCCGCGCGGGGGTCGCGCGTCAGGCGGCGGGCGGCTCGAACTTGCTGGTCCGGGTCATGCCCGCGGCCCGGCCCTTGCCGGAGATGACCAGCGCCATCTTGCGGCTGGCCTCGTCGATCATCTCGTCGCCGAGCATCGCCGACCCCTTCGCGCCGCCCGCCTCGGAGGTGGACCACTCGTAGGCGTCCAGGATCAGTTCGGCGTGGTCGTAGTCCTCCTGGGAGGGGGAGAACACCTCGTTGGCGGCGTCCACCTGCCCCGGGTGCAGTACCCACTTGCCGTCGAACCCGAGCGCGGCGGCCCGCCCGGCCACCTCGCGGAAGCCCTCCACGTTCCTGATCTGGAGGTAGGGGCCGTCGATGGCCTGGAGGTCGTGCGCGCGGGCCGCCATCAGAATGCGCATCAGGATGTAGTGGTACGCGTCGGCCGGGTAGCCCGGCGGCTGCTCGCCCACCACCAGCGACTTCATGTTGATGGAGGCCATGAAGTCGGCCGGGCCGAAGACGATGGTCTCCAGACGCGGCGAGGCCGCGGCGATCTCGTCCACGTTGACCAGGCCCCGGGCGTTCTCGATCTGCGCCTCGATGCCGATCCGGCCCACCTCGAAGCCCATGGTCTTCTCGATCTGGCCCAGCAGCAGGTCCAGGGCGATGACCTGCTGGGCGTCCTGCACCTTGGGCAGCATGAGGCAGTCCAGGTTCGGGCCGGCGCCCTCGACGACGGTGATGACGTCCCGGTACGTCCAGTGCGTGGTCCAGTCGTTGACCCGCACCACCCGGGTCTTGTCGCCCCAGTCGCCGTTGTTCAGCGCGTCCACGATGGTGTGCCGGGCGCCCTCCTTGGCCAGCGGCGCGCACGCGTCCTCCAGGTCCAGGAACACCTGGTCGGCGGCCAGGCCCTGGGCCTTCTCCAGGAACCGCGGATTGCTGCCGGGGACGGCGAGGCAGGAACGGCGCGGGCGCAGCCGGTTGACATGCGGCGCGGCGGACAGGTGGGCACTCATGCGGTGGCCTCCAGGGGGTCGAGCTGGTTCGCTGTGCGGATCTCATCGACGATACGGCCGATGATCTCGGTGATTCCGTAGTCCTTCGGGGTGAAGACGGCCGCGACGCCGGCGGCCCGCAGCGCGGTGGCGTCGGCCGCCGGGATGATCCCGCCGACGATCACCGGAACGGGGGTCTCCGGCGGTCCGTCGGCTCCCGAGGTGGCCGCGACGCCGGCCGCGCGCAGCCGGGCGAGCACGTCGGGCACCAGCGCGGCGTGCGAGCCGGAGAGGATCGACAGGCCGACGCAGTGCACGTCCTCGGCGACGGCCGCCGCCACGATCTGCTCGGGCGTGAGCCGGATGCCCTGGTAGACCACCTCGAAACCGGCGTCCCTGGCCCGCACCGCGATCTGCTCGGCGCCGTTGCTGTGCCCGTCCAGGCCCGGCTTGCCGACCAGCAGGCGCAGTGCGCCGACGCCGAGGTCGGCCGCCGTCTTGGCGACCTTGTCGCGTACGGCCCCCAGCGCGCTGCCCGGTCCGGCCGTCACCGTCAGCGGGGCGCCGCCCACCCCGGTCGGGGCGCGGAACTCGCCGAACACGTCGCGTAGCGCCCACGACCACTCGCCGGTGGTCACCCCCGCGCGCACGCACGTGAGCGTCGCGGGCATCAGGTTGGCCGTGCCGGCGGCGGCCGACTTCAGGGCGGACAGCGCCTCCTGGGCGCGGGCCTCGTCGCGCTCCTCCCGCCAGCGGTGCAGCGCGGCGACCACCCGGGCCTCGTTCGCCGGGTCCACCGTCATGACGGCGGTGTCCAGGTCGGCGGTGAGCGGGCTGGGCTCGGTGCCCTGGTAGCAGTTGACGCCGACGATCCGCTCCTCGCCCGCCTCGATCCGGGCCCGCCGCTCCGCGTGCGAGGTCACCAGGCGCGACTTGAGGTAGCCGGACTCGACGGCGGCCAGCGCGCCGCCCATCTCCTGGATGCGGTCGATCTCGGCCCACGCGGCGGCGGTCAGCTCCGTCACCTTGGCCTCGACGACGTGCGAGCCGGCGAAGAGGTCCTCGTACTCCAGCAGGTCGCTCTCGTGCGCGAGGACCTGCTGGACGCGCAACGACCACTGCTGGTCCCACGGTCGGGGCAGGCCGAGCGCCTCGTTCCAGGCCGGGAGCTGTACGGCGCGGGCGCGGGCGTCCCTGGAGAGGGTGACGGCCAGCATCTCCAGCACGATGCGCTGGACGTTGTTCTCCGGCTGCGCCTCGGTCAGGCCGAGCGAGTTGACCTGCACGCCGTACCGGAAGCGGCGCTTCCTGGGGTCGCTCACGCCGTACCGCTCGCGCGTGAGCTGGTCCCAGACGCGGCCGAAGGCGCGCATCTTGCACATCTCCTCGACGAACCGCACGCCCGCGTTGACGAAGAAGGAGATCCGCGCCACCACGTCGTCGAACCGTTCCCGGGGCACCTGCCCGGAGTCGCGCACGGCGTCCAGCACGGCGATGGCCGTACTCATGGCGTACGCGATCTCCTGTACCGGTGTGGCCCCGGCCTCCTGGAGGTGGTAGCTGCAGATGTTGATCGGGTTCCACCTGGGGAGGTGGCCGACCGTGTACGTGATCATGTCGGTGGTCAGTCGGAGGCTGGGGCCCGGCGGGAAGACGTGCGTGCCGCGCGAGAGGTACTCCTTGACGATGTCGTTCTGCGTGGTGCCGGCCAGTTGGCCGAGGGCCTCCTGGTCCAGGCCCTGTTCCTCGGCCACCACCTGGTACAGCGCCAACAGCCACATCGCGGTGGCGTTGATGGTCATGGAGGTGTTCATGCGCTCCAGCGGGATGTCCCGGAACAGCCGCCGCATGTCGCCCAGGTGTGAGACGGGCACCCCGACCCGGCCGACCTCGCCCCGGGCCAGCACGTGGTCGGGGTCGTATCCGGTCTGCGTCGGCAGGTCGAAGGCGACCGACAGACCGGTCTGACCCTTGGCGAGATTGCGCTGGTACAGGGCGTTGGACGCCTCGGCGGTGGAGTGCCCGGCGTACGTCCGCATCAGCCACGGACGGTCCTTCTGACGCTCAGTCATGTCAGTGGGTACCTCAGACGTCGCGGAACCGGTTGATGGCGTCCACGTGCGTGGCGCGCAGTTCCTCGTCGCGCACGCCCAGGCCCTCCTCGGGGGCGAGGGCCAGGACGCCGACCTTGCCCTGGTGGAGGTTGCGGTGGACGTCGTACGCGGCCTGGCCGGTCTCCTCCAGGCGGTAGGTCCTGGACAGGGTGGGGTGGATCTTCCCCTTGGCGACCAGCCGGTTGGCCTCCCACGCCTCGCGGTAGTTGGCGAAGTGCGAGCCGACGATCCTCTTCAGCGACATCCACAGGTAGCGGTTGTCGTACTCGTGCGTGTAGCCGGAGGTCGAGGCGCAGGTGACGATGGTGCCGCCCTTGCGGGTGACGTAGACGGAGGCGCCGAACGTCTCGCGGCCCGGGTGTTCGAAGACGATGTCCACGTCCTCGCCACCGGTCAGTTCGCGGATGCGCTTGCCGAAGCGCTTCCACTCGCGCGGGTCCTGGTCGTGTTCGCCCCTCCAGAACCGGTACCCCTCCGCGGTGCGGTCGATGATCGCCTCGGCGCCCATCGCGCGGCAGAGGTCGGCCTTCTGGTCGCTGGAGACCACGCAGATGGGGGTGGCGCCGCCGGCGAGGGCGAACTGGGTGGCGTAGGAGCCGAGGCCACCGCTGGCGCCCCAGATCAGGACGTTGTCGCCCTGCTTCATTCCGGCCCCGTTACGCGAGACGAGCTGTCGGTAGGCGGTGGAGTTCACCAGGCCGGGCGCCGCGGCCTCCTCCCAACTGAGGTGGCCGGGCTTGGGCATGAGCTGGTTGGACTTGACCAGGGCGATCTCGGCCAGGCCGCCGAAGTTGGTCTCGAAGCCCCAGATGCGCTGCTGGGGGTCGAGCATGGTGTCGTTGTGACCGTCGGCCGACTCCAGCTCGACGGACAGGCAGTGCGCGACGACCTCGTCGCCCGGCCGCCACGCGTGGACGCCGGGTCCGGTGCGCAGGACGACGCCCGCCAGGTCGGAGCCGATGACGTGGTAGGGCAGGTCGTGTCGGCGGGCCAGCGGCGAGAGCCTGCCGTAGCGCTCGAGGAAGGTGAAGGTGGAGACGGGCTCGAAGATCGAGGTCCACACGGAGTTGTAGTTCACCGAGCTGGCCATCACCGCGACCAGGGCCTCGCCGGGGCCGAGTTCGGGCACCGGCACCTCGTCCACGTGCAGGGACTTGCGCGGGTCCTTCTCCCGGGTGGCGAGGCCGTCGAACATCTCGGCCTCGTCCCGGTGCACGGTCACCGCGCGGTACGAGGGGGGCAGCGGCAGGGCCGCGAAGTCCGCGGGCGTGCTGTCCGGAGCGAGGATCGCGTCCAGGATTTCGTTCATCGTGGGCCTCCGGCGAAGCGTTTCGGGGACGCTTGAGGGATCGCTGGGGTGCGGGTGGGGATGCGTGCCGTCGGTTCGGCGGTGGTGGCGCGCGGGGTGATACGGACTCCGCTTCGCCCGGCCCCCTTGGGTGGCGGGGGCCGCGCGGCGACGCGGTGCGAGAGTGCCTGTGACGCAGGCGTCCGGGCGCGCGAGAAGGTGCGGGGACAGCCGACGCGCGACCTGGGGTCTACGCGCCGGCCGCCCGGACACCCCCAACGTATGGCACCGCGTGCCACTCGACAAGACACTGGGTGCCAACAACTTCTCTCACTTGTCATCCCCGGTGCACGCATGAGCAACGACGGCCGCCCCGAAGGGGACGGCCGTCGCGCTGGGCGAGCGGGTGTGCCCGCTCGGTGAGAGAGGTGTTCAGTCCTGTTGGATGGCCTTCTCGATGGCCCGCATCACCTCGGCGAGCGGGGCGTCCGTGCGGGCCACCGCCACCAACACCTCGCCGTGGGCGGACACCTGGGCGACGGGCCGCTCGGGGGCGGGGCGGTAGGCGCCGAAGCCGGTGCCGAAGGTCTTGCGGACGATCGCGAACGCGTGGTCGAGCTGCGCCTCCACGTCGCCCTGCCCGTCGGCCCGCAGCCAGCGCCGCAGCACGTGGTTGTGCGCGGTGACCACGGCCGAGGCGGCGACCTCGGCCAGCAGCGGGTCGTCGTTGCCGTCGCGGTGCGCCGTCTCGTCGAAGTGGCCGAGCAGATAGCGGGTGAACAGCCGCTCGTAGCGGGCGACCGAGGCGATCTCCGCCTCGCGCAGCGTCGGCACCTCGCGGGTCAGTCGGTAACGGGCCACGGAGACCGCGGGATCGGCCGCGTACATCCGCATGACCTCCTTGATGCCCCGGCAGACCGTGTCGAGCGGGTGCTCGTGCGCGGGGGCGGCCTCCAACACGGCCTCGGCCCGCACCAGCGTGTCGTCGTGCTCGGGGAAGATCGCCTCTTCCTTGGAGCGGAAGTGCCGGAAGAACGTCCGGCGGGCGACGCCCGCCTGGGCGGCGATCTCGTCCACCGTCGTCGCCTCGTAGCCCTTGGCCGCGAAGAGGTCCATCGCGGCAGCCGCGAGCTTGCGGCGCATGGCGAGCCGTTGGGCGGCGGCGCGGCGGCTGCTGGCGCTCTCGCCGCCCTCGGACGCCTTGCCTGCGGTGGACGGCTGGTGACGGGCGGACTTTACGGGCTGGGCCATGGGGGGAACGTACTGCATTTTCTCCGGGGGCAGGTCGAAACCCCAGGTGCCGGGGGTGCCCGGGGGCGGGCCGCCGGGCGGTTCCAGCAGCCCGCCCCACCCCCGGCGCGACCCCGGCGACCGGGCGCGCGCCGAGCGGGGGACCGGGGTGTCGCCTCCGGGTCCCGCGCCCTCCTCGGCGCTGGGGGCCCGCCCGTTGGCACCGTCGGGTCCGTCCGTGCCCGTGGGCTCAGGCCCGGGCATGCTCGCGGAAGCCACGCCCCGTCTTGCGGCCCAGGCACCCCGCCGCCACCAGGTGTTCGAGCAGCGGCGCGGGCGCGAGCCCCGGGTCGCGGAACGCGCGGTGCAGCACCTTCTCGATGGCCAGCGACACGTCGAGCCCGACCACGTCGAGCAGTTCGAAGGGGCCCATCGGGTAACCGCCGCCCAGCTTCATCGCGGCGTCGATGTCGTCCGGCGTCGCGTAGTGCTCCTGCACCATCTTCACGGCGTTGTTGAGATAGGGGAACAGCAGCGCGTTCACGATGAAGCCGGCCCGGTCCCCGCAGTCCACCGGGTGCTTGCGCAGCGCGGCGCACACCTGGCGGACGGTGGCGTGGGTGGCGTCGGAGGTCAGTACGGTACGCACCACCTCCACCAGCCGCATCGCCGGCGCCGGGTTGAAGAAGTGCATGCCGATCACGTCGCCTGGGCGGGAGGTCGCGCGGGCGCAGGAGATGACCGGCAGCGAGGAGGTCGTCGTGGCGAGCACCGCGCCCGGCTTGCAGACCGCGTCCAGCTCCCGAAAGAGCCGCCGCTTGACCGCCAGGTCCTCGGCCACCGCCTCCACGGCCAGGTCCACGTCGGCGAACGCGTCCAGCGCGCCGGCCGTGGTGATCCGCGCCAACGCCGCCTCCCGCGCCTGGTCGCTCAGCCGGCCCTTGGCGACCGACCGGGCCAGGGACCCGGCGATCCGGGCCAGCGCCCGGTCCGCCTTGGCCTGGCCGCGCGCGGCGAGCACGACCCGGTGCCCGGAGGTGGCGAAGACCTCGGCGATGCCGCTGGCCATGGTGCCCGAGCCCGCCACGCCCACGGTCGCCACCGGCCGCGCGCCGTCGGGGCCGGGGTCACCGGCGGGGGCGGCGGTGACCGGGGCGGGTGTCTGGGCGTCGGCCACCACCACCTCGCTGCCCGGCCCCTGGTACGTGTAGAAGCCGCGCCCCGCCTTGCGGCCGGTCAGCCCGGCCTCGCTGAGCTGGCCCAGGACGGGGGCCGGCGCGTGCAGCCGGTCGCGCGAGGCCGCGTACATGGCCTCCAGTACGGTGCGGGCGGTGTCCACGCCGATCAGGTCGAGCAGCGCGAGCGGGCCCATCGGCAGCCCGCAGCCCAGCCGCATCGCCGCGTCGATGTCCTCCCGGGTGGCGTAGCGCGACTCGTACATCGCCGCCGCCTGGTTGAGGTAGCCGAACAGCAGCCCGTCGGCGACGAACCCGGGCCGGTCGCCCACCGACACCGGTTCCTTGCCGAGCTCCCTGGCCAGCGCGGTCACCGAGGCGACCGCCACCGGTGACGTCAGCACCGAGGAGACCACCTCGACCAGCTTCATGGCCGGGGCCGGGTTGAAGAAGTGCAGGCCCAGGACGCGTTCGGGGTGGGCGGAGTCGGCCGCGAGCCGGGTGACCGACAGCGCGTTGGTGCCGGTCGCCAGGATCGTGTCCGGGCGCACGACCGCGTCGAGCGCGGTGAACACCGCGTGCTTGGTGGCGTAGTCCTCGGGCACGACCTCGATCACCAGGTCCACGTCGGCCGCGGCGGACAGCTCGGTCGTGACCCGGAACCGGGCGAGGATCTCCCCGCGCTCCGACTCGGTGATCCGCCCGCGTCGCACGGCCCGTCCGGTGGACGCCGCGAGGGCCGTCACGGCCTGTCGGGTCGCGGTCTCCGCGACGTCGATGCCGATGACCTCGCGGCCCGCGCGGGCCAGCACCTCGGCGATGCCGGTACCCATGGTGCCCAGGCCGACGATGGCGACGGTGTGCACGGACGCGGGTGCGGGGGTGGACAAATGGTCCATCGCGAGACTCCAGGGGGTGTTCCCCGCCTCGTGGCGCGGGGAGAAGTGACGACTGAGGAGTTGGGCGGCCCCTGGCGGGCAACTCTGCCCGTAGGGACCCACACGAGGCGCGCGGCGAAGGCCCTGTCCCGGGGCCGCGCCGAACACCCAAAGCGCCGAACCGACTTCACTCTTTGGCGGCTGCGTCACCAGGCCGCCGGAGCAGGGGTGCTGCTCGTGCCGGGGAGCCTAACTCGCGAGTAACCAAGAACGCCAGGGCCCGTTCTCGCCAGATCCGGGTGGTACACGTCACAGTGGGCTAGGAGGCGTGTCGTTGGCGTGACCGAGGGGTGGCCCGGGGTGGCGACACCGGGAAGGAGGGCCGTTGGTGGGACGGATGTGGGGCGAGGGAAGGAGGGCGCGGGCGGTGCGGTGGTGTGGGCGTTCTGGGCGTCGCACGCGTCCGGACGGGGCGAGCGCGGGCATAAGGCGGGTGGTGGGTACGTGCGAGTAGGGCGAGGAATGCGGATACCGACGACGGAGCCGGCCGGGCCGAGGTGGTCGCGGCAGGTACGAGCAAGGTCAAAGGCAAGGGCAAGGGGAGGCGGGAGATGGAAGAGGAACTCCGCGAACTGGCGGCCCGAGCACGGGCATCGCTGACGACATCGACTGATCACGCCGCGTACGAGAATCTCCTCGCTCTCGTACGCCAGAACACGCCCACCGCGCGAGAGGAACTGGCCCGGGTGCTGGTGGCCAACGGGCAACCGTTGTGCGTGCGGGAGACCGCGGCCTACGCCCTGGGGTGCGCGGGCGACCGGCGGGCCTTCGAGCCGCTGGTGATGCTCCTCAACTACCGCGATCCGGCGCACTGCGCGACCGCGGCCCGCGCGCTGGCGCGGCTCGGCGACCCGCGCACCGCGCGCGCGGCGGCGGTGCTGGCCACCAACCCGCTGCGGACGGCCTACGCGCTGCACCCCATCCGGCTGCTGGTGGAACTGCGCGCACCCGAGTCGGTGCCCGCGCTGGTCACCACGTTGCGACGGCTGCTGGCCGAGCGGGACCACTACTGGCCGATCGCCCGCGCCTGCGTGGTGGGGCTCGGTGCGCTGGGGGACCGACGCGCCGCTCCGGTCCTGGCGGCGGCGCGTGAGCACGAGCGGTTACGTCCCGACGCGGACACCGCCCTCGCCCTGCTGGCCGGCAAGGCGCCGGGGGCGCCGGGCGGGCCGGGCCGGCCGCGCGGAGGCGCCGCGCGGGGCGAGGGGATGCGCGGCGACGGGACCCGGGGCGGCGTCCCGGGCCGCCGGGAGGCCCGTCCCGCAGCCCGCCCACCCGGCCAGCGACCGAGGCCGAACCCGTAGCCGCGACGGGGCCGTGGGGGAACCGGGACCAGCCGGCGGCCCCGGCGGGGGCGGACGGTGAGGCGCGCGAGGTGGCGTACGACGGGTGGGGCGAGGTGTGTGGGGTGGCGGCGGTGGTGTGAGCGCGGGCGGGTGAGCCGGGGTGGGTCGGCGATGCGGCGAGCGGCGGCTGTTCGCACGGCGTCGGGTGTGGGCTCGGGCCGCACGCGCGTGGGGGCGAGGCGACGCGTGGGCGTGGCGGGTGGTGCTGGTGGGCGGGGTGGTGTGCGGCGCCCGCCGGTGGGTGCCCGCCGGTGGGTGGTGCGTGGGCCCGCCGGTGGGCGGTGCGTGGGTCCGCCGGGGTGTGCGTGGGTGGGCGGGGTGTGTCGCCGTGCGTGGCGGTGTGCGGGGATGGCGGCGCGGGGTTGGTGGTGGTGTGGCTGGGTGTGGGGTGTGGGGGCTGTCAGGTGGCGCGGGTGGGGGAGGGAGTGGCGGGAGGAGTGGTGGGGGGCAGGTCGCGGGCGTAGCGCCGTTCGGGGACCTGGACTCCCGCCACCTCGTAGGACTCCTCGCCGCCGTCGGGGGTGAACCCCGTCCGGTCGTAGAAGCGTTCCGCCCGCTCGTTGCCCCGTAC
The DNA here is from genome assembly GCF_042799315.1 of Streptomyces sp. NPDC057702. NCBI lineage: Bacteria > Bacillati > Actinomycetota > Actinomycetes > Kitasatosporales > Streptomycetaceae > Streptomyces > Streptomyces sp. NPDC057702. The sequence goes on from NZ_JBHVJC010000039.1 coordinate 25,547, forward strand.
GACCCACAGTCGGACCCGGGGGAACTCCCGCTCCGTCAGACGTCGCAGCGACTCGGTGAGCAGTGCGTACCCGATGCCCGTGCCGTGTCGCTCCGGCGTGACGTAGAGCGCGTACAACTCGGCGTCCCCGCTGGGCAGATCCGCGTCCCGGCACGGCCCGCAACAGGCCCACCCCACGACCTCGGTCGGCCCGCTCGCCCCGCCGCCCGGCGCCGGCTCCTCCGCGACCAGGTTGATCACGTCCCCGACTCCCCGGGCGAAGAACTCCCGCCGTCGGTCGGCGTCCTCGCGCGCGCTCATGGCATCCAGATACGACCGTGGCATCAGTCCGGCGTAGGCGGTCTGCCACCCGCGCACGCGCAGGGTGGCCACCGCGTCGATGTCACCCTCGGTCATTTCGCGCACCAGAACATCCATGCCGGCGAGCGTAGTTGGCCGGGTCGTCATGATCGAGTCGGTATATCGGTACAGGGGTGGGGTGGGGGCGGGGGTCTTCTCGCGGGTGGGTCAGGCCGTTGGTGGCGTGGTCGCGGGGTCGGCGTGGGGGGTCGGCTCCGTGGGGGCGGTGCGGTCCCTGTGGCGTAGCGCCAGCACCAGCGTGATCACCGTACCCGCCGCCGCCCAGGCGGCCAGCACCAGGAGGGGACCGGTGATGGCGTTGCCCTGGAAGTAGGCGATCGAGCGGGCCGTCCAGGTGCCGGCGCCCGGGGGGAGGGTGGGGCCGATGGCCTGCCAGAAGTCCGGTAGCAGGGGGTAGGGGTAGGCGCCGCCCGCGCTCGGGTTGCCCAGGACGACGATGATGAGGATCGCCAGGCCGATACCGACGATGCCCGCCAGGCCCTGGCAGGCCAGGGTGGTCGCGCCGACGGCGAAGACCACCAGGGCGCCGAGCCCCCACAGGCCGAACACGCTGCCGGGCAGCGCGCCGAGCGCCGGGCCGACGATGATCGTGCCGCCCAGGCCGGCCGCGATCGAGTAGAGGGCGAGGGCGCCGAGCCTGATGGCGGCCCGGCTGCCGTTCGCGGGGCGGGCGCCCGCGCTGATGGCGAGCACCGCGGCGCACAGGTAGCCGCCCACGCACCAGCCGATCACCAGGTAGAACGAGGTCAGCCCCCGGCTGTCGTCGGCGGCGGCGGGCACGATGTCCTCGGTGCGCACCGCGCGCTGGTCGGCCTTCTCGGCCCGGGTGACCACCTGCTCGACCGCCTGGGCGAGGGAGGAGCCGGCGCCGCCGGCCACCAGCAGGCGGTCGGTTGTGCCGCGCGGGTCGACGATCAGCGCCGCCTCCACGTCCCGGTGCCGGATCTGCCGCGCCGCCTCCGCCTCGCTGGCCACCGCCCGTGGGTCGAGCGGGTCACCCGGCAGCTTGCCGAGCTTGCTCACCACCTGGCCGCTGGCCGCTCCCGGCGCCACGACGGCGATCGACACATGGTCAGGTTTCGGCCGGTGGAAGGAGCCGACGTACGAGAGGATGAAGGCCAGTTGGAGCAGCAGTACGCCGATGACGAGCAGCGCGGCGCGTGTGGTGACCGCGGCCTTGAGCTCCTCGACGAAGGTGCGGTCGGTGTTCTCGCGGGTCGCCGTCATGCACCGCTCCTTAACCGCTTCACCTGGTGATTCATCCTCCACATGGTGACGGGGGTGCCGCTGGTGCGCAGCCCGTGGGTGCCGATCGGGTGAGTGGCGCGGGCGCGGGCCGGGCCGGGGGTGGTGGGGGAGGCGGGGACGGGGAAGGCGTTCGTACGAATGTTCGAGCCGGGGGTATGGTGGAAGCGAAAGATGGCGAGAAATAGTCGTTGGAGTGAGTGTCCCGGACCGGTGTCGAAGCGAGGGGAGTCGGGGGCGGTGGGCGGGTGAGGCCGGGCCGGGAGGAGTGGCGGCGGGGGCCTGCCGCGCTGGCGTCGCGCCGGGCGCGGCGGCGGCCGTCGAGGCGCGGCGGCGAGCAGGGGTGTCAGGTGGGCGAGTGAGGAGGTGCGTGCGGATGTCGGGGTTCACCCATCTGCACGTCGCGTCCGGATTCTCGATGCGCTACGGGGCCTCGCACCCGGAGCGGTTGGCCGAGCGCGCCGCCGAGCGCGGCATGGACGCGGTGGCGCTGACCGACCGGGACAGCCTCGCCGGCGCGGTCCGGTTCGCCAAGGCGGCATCGGCCGCCGGAGTACGCCCCCTGTTCGGCGTCGACCTGGCCGTACGGCCCGCGACGCCACAGCCGGGGCGCACGGCCAGGCGGCGGACGCCGGTGCGCGGGGGCGCGTTCGTCGACGAGTCCGCGCCCCGGGTGGTCTTTCTGGCCAGGGACGGGGCGGCCGGTTGGGGCGCGCTGTGCGGCCTGGTCTCCGCCGCGCACGCCACGGGCGGCGGGCGTCCGCTGCTGTGCTGGGAGGACCTGGCGGCCGTGGCCGCCAGCCTGCCCGGCGGGCTCGCGCCGCTGACCGTGCTGCTCGGCCCCGCGTCCGACGTCGGCCGCGCGCTGTCCGCCGGGCGCCCCGACCGCGCCGCGCGGCTCCTGGTCCCCTGGCGCGAGGTGTTCGGCGACGCGCTGCGACTGGAGGCCGTCTGGCACGGCGGCCCGCCCCAGCCGGCGGGCCCCACGGGCGGTCCCACGCCCCCGGCCACGGTCGCCGCCGCGCGGTGGGGCCACGCCGGCTCCGGTGCCGCGTCCGGCTCTGGGCCCGGCTCGCTGCGCCTCGCGGCCCGTACCGTCGGCTTCGCCGCCGAGCAGGGTGTACGCCCCGTGCTGAGCAACGCCGTGCGGTACGCCGACCCGGGGCAGGGGCCGGTCGCCGACGTGCTGGACGCCGCGCGCAGGCTGGTCCCCGTCCCGCGCGCGCCGGGGGAGCGGGACGGTGGGGAACGCTGGCTCAAGGGCGCGCACGACATGGCCTGGGTGGCGGAGCGGATCGTGACGGCGGCCGGTTTCCGGCGGGACGCCGCGTACCGGCTCCTCGACCAGACCCAGACCACGGCGGTCGCCTGCCAGGTGGATCCGGAGGACGACCTGGGCCTTGGCCGCGTCCACTTCCCCGAGCCGGGGCTGGTGGGAGCCGTCGGGCGCACCGCCGAGCGGACGCTGCGCTCGCGCTGCGCCGCCGCGATGGTGCTGCGCGGCCACGACCGCGACCGGACGCGCTGGGAGCGGTTGGAGGCCGAGCTGCGCACCATCGAACGGCTCGGCTACGCCTCGTACTTCCTGACCGTCGCGCGCGTGGTGGACGACGCCCGCGAGCTGGGCGTACGGGTGGCGGCGCGGGGTTCGGGCGCCGGCTCGTTCGTCGTCCACCTGCTGGGCGTCGCGCACGCCGACCCGGTCGCGCACGGGCTCCTGATGGAGCGCTTCCTGTCCGTGCGGCGTAACGCGTTGCCCGACATCGACATCGACGTGGAGTCGGCCCGCCGGCTCGACGTCTACCGCGCGATCTTCGACCGCTTCGGCGCCGACCGGGTCGCCACGGTCGCCATGCCCGAGACCTACCGGGTGCGCCACGCCGTACGGGACGTGGGCGCGGCGCTCGGCATGGACCCGGAGGAGGTGGACCGGCTCGCCAAGTCCTTCCCGCACATCCGGGCCAAGGACGCCCGCGCGGCCCTGGCCGAGCTGCCGGAGCTGCGCGGCGTCGCGGCCCGGATGGGCGATCGCGACCGGCTGTGGGACCTGGTCGAGGCGTTGGACGGGCTGCCGCGCGGAATCGCCATGCACCCGTGCGGGGTGCTCTTGTCGGACGCCACGCTGCGCGCCCGCACCCCCGTGGTGACCAGCGCGGGCACCGGTGGCGCGCGAGGGGCGGGCTCCGTGGCGGGCTTCGCCATGTCGCAGTTCGACAAGGACGACGTGGAGGAGCTCGGGCTGCTCAAGCTCGACGTGCTCGGGGTCCGGTTGCAGTCCGCGATGGCGCACGCGGCGCGGGAGGTCACCAGGATCACCGGCCGACCGCTGGACCTGGACGACCCGGCGCTGGTGCCGCCGGCCGACCCCGCCACCTACGAGCTGATCCGGTCGGCCGAGACGCTCGGCTGCTTCCAGATCGAGTCGCCGGGCCAACGGGATCTGATCGGCCGGCTCCAGCCCTCCACTTTTCACGACCTCGTAGTCGACATATCGCTCTTTCGTCCCGGGCCCGTGGCCGCCGACATGGTGCGGCCCTTCATCGAGGCGCGACACGGCCGCAGGCCGCCGCGCTACCCCCATCCCGACCTCGCCGAGGCGCTGCGCGAGACGTACGGCGTGGTCGTCTTCCACGAGCAGGTGATCGAGATCATGCGAATCATGACCGGCTGCGACCGCGCGCTGGCCGACGAGGCGCGCCGCGCGCTCTCGAACGACGAACGGCGCGGCCGGGTACGGGCGTGGTTCGCCCGCGAGGCCGGAGCGCGCGGCTACGCGTCCCGGGTGGTGGCGCGCACCTGGGAGATCGTCGAGGCGTTCGGCTCGTACGGCTTCTGCAAGGCGCACGCCGTGGCCTTCGCCGTGCCCACCTACCAGTCGGCCTGGCTCAAGGCACACCACCCGGCGGCCTTCTACGCCGGACTGCTCACCCACGACCCCGGCATGTACCCCAAGCGGCTGCTGCTCGCGGACGCGCGGCGGCGCGGGGTGCCGATCCTGCCGTTGGACGTGAACCGGTCGTCGGCCACCTATCGCATCGAACTGGTGTCCGATGCGGAGGAGGGGGTACGGAGCGGGCGGGGCGGCACGTGGGGGGTGCGGCTCGCGCTTGGCGAGGTGCACGGCATGAGCGAGGCCGAGGCGGCGCGCATCGTGGCGGGCCAGCCCTACGCGTCGGTGCGGGACCTGTGGTGGCGGGCTCGCCCGGGGCGGCCGGTCGCGGAACGGCTGGCCGAGGTCGGGGCGTTGGACGCGTTCGGCGCCAACCGTCGCGACCTGCTGTTGCACATCGCCGAGCTGCACCGACAGCAGCGCGGCCCCCGTGGCGGCGGCCTCGTGGGCCAGCTTCCGCTGGACGCGGGTGCGGGTGCGGCCGCGGGTGCGGCGGGCTCCGGTGGCGGGCCAGGCGAGGGCGCTGGCGCCGCGGAGCCGTTCGAGCCCGCCGGGCTGCCCGACCTGGACTCCGCGCAGCGGCTCGGCGCCGAGCTCGACGTCCTCAACATGGACGTCTCGCGCAACCTCATGGACGACCACCGCGACTTCCTGGAGGAGCTGGGCGTGCTGCTCGCCGAACGCCTGGGCTCGGCGCGACACGGCGAGACCGTGTTGGTCGCGGGCGCCAAGGCCGCGACCCAGACACCGCCGATCCGCTCCGGACGCCGGGTCATCTTCACCACCCTCGACGACGGCACCGGCCTGGTCGACTGCGCCTTCTTCGACGACCCGCCGGCGGAGGACGGCGACGGCGGCGGCGACCACGAGCGCGGGGGCGAGGCCGGCGCGGCCGGGCCGGGCGCGGACCGGCCCGGGGGGCGCGTGCGCCGGGCCGCCGGGGTGGGTACGGGCCGGGCCGGGACCGCCGGGATGAGCGCGGGCCGGGCCGGGACCGCTCGGACCGGTGACACGGAGGCCGACGACACGCGGCCGGCCGGTTCGCGTGGCGACGGCATGCGGGCTGGCGCGGTGCGGGCTGATGTGGTCCAGACCGGTGCGGCGCGGGCTGATGTGGTGGGGACCAGTGCGGGTCGGGCCGGTGTGGTCCAGACCGGTGCGGCGTGGGCTGAGGTGGTGGAGACCAGTGCGGCCCGTGCTGATGTGGTGCAGACCGGTGCGGTGCCGACGGAGGGGGGTGCTGCCTGGGCTGACGTCGCCTGGGCGGGTGCGGGTCGGACCGAGGCCACGGCGGTCGGCGGCGGGCGGACGGACGGTGCGCGGGACGAGGGCGCGGGGGCGGCCGAACCACCGGCTGGCCCGGCAGCTGGCCCACGGGGCGGTGGCGCGCGGCCCGACGGGGCGTGGGCGCGCGGCGCGGTGTCGGGTTCCGAGGCGGCCGGGGAGGGCGGTACGGCGCGGGGCCGCCGCGCCGTTCAGGGGTACGGCGCGGCCCGGGGGCGTGACATCCCGGAAGAGACCGGCGTTTCGGGAGGGCCCGGCACCTCGGGAGGGCCCGCCGTCTCGGGTGAGCGGGGCGCCCCGGGTGAGCGGGGCGTGGCGAAGGGGCGCGGTGTCCCGGCGAGGCCCGGCGCTCCCGAAAGGCCCGGCACTCCGGCAGGGCCCGGGGCCTCGGGGGAGCGTGGTGGCGTCGAAGGTGGTGGCGTCGGGGGTGAGCGCACGGGGCGGAGTCGGCAGGCCGTGCGGGGCGGTGGGCCCGGGGTCGTCTCGGGGCACGCGGCGTGTGCGTACACCGTCTTCCACTCCTGGCTGCTGCTGGTCAGGGGAGTGGTGCAGCGGCGCGGCCCGCGCAGCCTCAGCGTGGTCGGCGCCGCCGCCTGGGACCTGGCCGAACTGGTCGAGCTGCGCCGCACGGGAGGGCTCGAAGCGGTCGCCGCCCGCCTCGCCGAAGGGGACGCGGCCACCCCCGACGCGAACGGAGCGACTGACACCGACGGGGCGGACGGGGCGGGCGAGCCGGAGGGGGCGGACAGGACGGGCAGGGCGGACGGTGCCGGAGGCGCGAGCGGTGGGCGTCGTATCCAGTTGGCCAACGGTTACACCCTGCACCCCTGGGCCGACCTCCAGCCCGCGGGCGAACGCGCCGCCACGGGGCGCAAGTTGTGGCACTCCAGCCCGGGGAGCGCGGGATGACGCACGAGGGACGCGAGAGGTACGAGCCGTCCGGCACGGATACGGGCACCGCGACGCCCGGCGCCCGGGAACACCCGCTGCCGACGGGCCCACCGGCCGACGGAGCGGCTCCGGGCGCAGCCTGGGCGGAGTGCGCCCCGGACCCGGCCTCGGCGGGGCGCCCGTCGGCCCCGACTCCGGCCGCGGCCCCGGCCCTGGCGGCACCCACCACAGCCCCGGCCCCGGCGGAGTCCGCCCCCGCCCCGGCGGAGCCCGCCTCCGCGCTCGGCTCGGTGTTGTGCGTGCGCTTCCACCCGCCCGACGGGCGGCCCGTCGGGGAGGACGTCTACTCGGCGCTGCTCGCGCTGCTCGCCGAGCTGACGCCCGTCGTCCAGGCGCTGCCGCCGGACGCCGCGCTGGCGGACGTACGGGGCGCGCTGCGCTACTTCGGTCGGGACGCCGCCGAACTGGCGCGCATCGTACGGGTACGGGCCCTGGCCCGGCACGGTGTGGACTGCACCGTGGGTGTCGCCGCCAACCCGCTGCTCGCCCGCATGGCGGCGGCGCCACCCGGTGCCGGGCGCGTCGAGCGGGGCGGGACGGGTGGCCGGTGGGGCGGGGCGCGGGGCGGTCGGCGGCCGGGCGCGGTGAGCGGCGCGGGGCGCCGGGGCGCGGTGCACACGGTGCCGGACGACCCCCGGGCCGTGGCCGCCTTCCTCGCGCGCAAGCCGGCCGCCGCTCTGGACGGGGTCGGCCCGGTGACGGCCCGCACCCTGGACGCGTACGGCCTCGGCGAGGTCGGCCAGATCGCGGCGGCACCGCCGGGCACCCTGCAGCGCATCCTGGGCGCCACGGCGGGGCGGGCGGTCCACGAACGGGCCCACGGCATCGACCGTGCCCCCGTCACGCCCAACTCTCCGGCCCGTTCCATCGGCGCCGAGCACCGCTTCGCCGGAGACGAGCTGGACCCCACACGGCGCCGACGCGCGCTGCTGGCCCTCGCCGACGAACTCGGGGCGCGGCTGCGCGCGAGCGGACAGGTGGCCCGCGCGATCACGCTGACCGTCCGCTACGCCGACCGCTCCGTCACCACCCGGGGCAGGGCCCTGCCCGAACCGTCCGCCCACACCCCCGCCCTGACCTCGCTCGCGTACGCGCTGCACGAGGCGCTGGGCCTGGAGCGGGCGCGGGTGCGGGCGGTGGCGCTGCGCGCCGAGGACCTGACGGCGGCCGAACGTGCCAGCCGACAGCTCACGTTCGACCCGGCCGACGACCGGGCCCGCCGGATCGAGGCCGTGACGGACCGGGCCCGTGCCAGGTTCGGCGCCCGCGCGGCCCGGCCGGCGGGCACGGCGGGCGTCGGCTGAGCCGCACTCGACGCCGGGCCCGCCGGCCGGGCCGCGCGTGACGGTCGGAGCGGGGCCGGCCGGACCGGTTCGTCCGCAGGTCGGCGAACGGGCCGGCGTCACGGGCGACGGGGCCCGGGGCGGTTCCCGCGCGCGTACGCGTTCCGCACGCGACGGGCCGGGCGGGGTGATCCCGCCGGGCCGTGACGAAGGGCGCGCCGGCTCGTGGCGTGGCGGCTCGTGGCGCGGTGGGTCAGTGGTCGGCGGCGGGGGCGTCCTCGCCCGGGCCCGCGAGCCAGGTGCGGATGCCGGCGAGCGCGGTCGGGCCGTAGTCCTCGTCGACGTCCCGGGCCAGGTCCGCGATGGAGACGGCCGCCAGGGCCGCGCGCCAGGCCGCGTCGGCGCCGGCCATGGCGCGGGCGATCGCACACGGCCGGGCGCAGCTCTCCGGGGGTGCGGCCAGCGGGCCGCGCTGGCGGATCTCCGTGCACACGAACGCGGGCCGGGAGCCGTCGACGGCCGTGACCACGTCGAGGACGCTGATCAGTTCGGGAGCCCGGGTCAGGACGTACCCGCCCGCCTTGCCCTGGACGGAGCTGACCAGGCCCGCGCGGGAGAGCGCCTGCAACTGCTTGGCCAGGTAGCTGCCCGAGACGTCGTGCAGCTCCGCGAGCCGGACGGCGGGCACCGGGTCGCTCGCGGTGGTCAGCACCACACAGCAGTGCAGCGCCCACTCGACTCCGCCCGACAGCTTCACGCCCCGCCCCGCCTCTCCCGCTTGACTCGGATAAAGCGTATCCGACTAGTATCTCGGACAAGCGGTATCCGAGTTAAGGCGGCTCTCCTTAACGCACCCCTGGCGTGCCTTTGGGCACTCTGTGAAAGGCGAGGGCAATGAAGCTCACAGTCATCGGTGGTACCGGGCTGATCGGCTCGCAGGTGGTCCGGAAGCTGACCGCGGCCGGTCACGAGGCCGTCCCCGCGGCACCGTCCACCGGGGTCGACCTGCTCACCGGCGCGGGGCTCGAACCGGCCCTGGCGGGCGCGGACGTGGTGGTCAACGTGGCGAACTCGCCGACCTTCGACGCGGCGTCGCTGGACTTCTTCCGCACCTCCATGACCAACCTGCTCGCGGCCGGTGAGAAGGCCGGCGTACGCCACCAGGTGATCCTGTCGATCGTCGGCGTGGACCAGGTGCCGCAGCTCGACTACTACCGGGCCAAGGCCCTCCAGGAGGAGCTGCTCCGACAGGGCCCCACGCCCTACTCCGTCGTACGCGCCACCCAGTTCTTCGAGTTCGTGGACGCGGTGCTGTCCTGGAGCTCCGACGAGAGCCTCGTGCGCCTGCCCGTCACCCGCCTCCAGCCGATCGCCGCCACGGACGTCGTGGACGCGTTGGTCGACGTCGCCACCGGCGACCCGCTGGGTGGCGTGCGCGACATCGCGGGCCCGGACGTCTTCCCGCTCGACGAGCTCGGCAGGCTCACCCTGACGGCCCGGCACGACGCCCGGACGGTGCGCACCGACGACACGGCCGGCATGTTCGCGTCCGTCGTCGGCGACGTACTCGTCGCGGGCCCGGGCGCGCGCCTGGCGCCCACGCGCTACCAGGACTGGCTGCGCGGCACGCGCTGACCCCCCGCCCGGCCGCCCCGGGCCGCCGCCCGGCCCGGAGCGCCGGACTCCCCGCCGCGCCCCGGGCCGGGCGGCGCCGACCGCCCCCGCTCCCGCCCCGTCGGGACGGCCCGGCTAGCACACCGGCTGCCCCAGCAGCTCCAGCAGCGTGTCCACCGACGGAGCGCCCAGCGGCGCCGTGTGCCCGCCGACCACGAACGTCGGCGAGCCGCGCAGCCCGCGCTCCCGCGCCAGGTCGCGGTCGGCCAGCACGCTGCCCGCGTACGTGTCGCTGTCCAGGACCGCCCACATCTCCCCGTGGTCCAGCCCCACCTCGCGGCCCAGTGACACCAGCGCGCCGTGGTCGGCGGCGTCGATGTTCTCGGTCAGGCAGCCGTACAGCAGCCGCTCGACCATGGCGTCCCCGCACCCGCGCTCGGTGGCCAGGTGCAGCAGCCGGTGGGCGTCGAAGGAGTTCGTCGGCACGGCACCGGCGGGGTGCAGCTCCAGCCCCTCCTGCCGCCCCAGATACGTGATCATCTCGAACTGCCTGAGCGCCGCGCGCCGGCTCTCGTACACGCCGTACTCCACCAACAGGTCGGCCAGCGGTCCACCGGCGATCCGTGGGCTGTCCGGGTCGAGTTGCAGACTCCGCCACACGATCTCCACCTCGGCCCGCCGCTCGAAGCGGGTCAGCGCCCGCTCCAGCCGCCGCTTGCCGATGTAACCCCAGGGGCAGAGCACGTCCACCCAGACTTCCACCCTCACGCGAAACCCCCTCCGCTCGCCCGGCGGCGCCGCTCCACGGGCGCGATCAGCACCATCAGAAAAACGATGCAACTTCAACCGAACCTGAAGTCAAGTTCGGCTTCCGGACTTTCTTCGTACGCCACCCGTCCCCGCACCCCCGACGCCCGGGGTCGGTCGTGCCCCGGACAGGGTGCTGAGCTGGGGCGCAAAGGGTGGCAGCTGGCCGGGGGCCGGGCGTGACATGGTGAGCTCATGACCGGAACGCACCCCCGCCCGACCGCTCGTGAACTCATCGCGACCGTAGTTGCTCCGGGAAGCTGGCAGAGCTGGGACGAACCGGTCACGGTGTCCACCGCCGACCCGGCGTATCGGGCCGACCTGGAGCGGGCCCGCGAGCGCACCGGGCTGGACGAGTCCGTACTCACCGGGTCCGGGCTGCTCGCCGGGGCCCGGGTGGCGCTCGTGGCCTGCGAGTTCGGCTTCCTGGCCGGCTCGATCGGCGTCGCGGCGGGGGAGCGACTGGTACGGGCCGTGCGGCGGGCCACGGCGGAGCGGCTGCCGCTGCTGGCCGCGCCCGCGTCCGGCGGGACCCGGATGCAGGAGGGCACGGTGGCCTTCGTCCAGATGGTCAAGGTCACCGCGGCGATCGCGGCCCACAAGGCGGCCGGCCTGCCCTACCTCGTCCATCTGCGCCATCCCACCACCGGGGGCGTCCTCGCCTCCTGGGGCTCGCTGGGCCACGTCACCACCGCCGAACCGGGCGCGCTCATCGGCTTCCTGGGCCCCCGGGTCCACGAGGCCCTCTACGGCGAGCGGTTCCCCGAGGGCGTCCAGGTCGCCGAGCACCTGTACGCGCACGGCCTGGTGGACGCGGTCCTGCCCACCTGTGAACTACCCGGCGCGACGGCCCGCGCCCTGCGCGTCCTGCGCGGTGACCCGCCGGGCTCCGCCGCGGCCCCCGACTCCGCCCGCCCCGCCCCGTACGCCACGACCGCCCCGCCCGTCGCCGCCCCCGGCGCCACGACCGCCCCGCCCGTCGCCGCCCCCGGCGCCACGACTGCCCCGCCCGTCGCCGCCCCCGGCGCCGCGTACGCCGCGTACGTCGACACGGCCGGCGGCGCGGACGTCGCCGGGCCCGGGGCGACCGACGCCGGACCGGTGCCCGACGCCGCCGAGTCGATCCGGCGCTCGCGCCGTCCGGAACGGCCCGGCCTGCGGACGCTGTTGCGGGTCGCGGCCGAGGACGTCACGCCGCTCAGCGGCACCGGCGCCGGGGAGCACGACCCGGGCATGTTCCTCGCGCTGGCCAGGGTGGGCGGCACGCCGTGCGTCGTCCTCGGCCACGACCGGGGCGAGGCGGACCCCGCCGCCGGCGCGGGCGGCGCCGGGACGGGGGCGAGGACCGGTGTCGACGCCGGGGTGGGGCAACCGCTCGGCCCGGCCGGGCTGCGTACGGCGCGGCGTGGCATGCGGATCGCGGCCGAGGTGGGGCTGCCCCTGCTGACGGTGGTGGACACGGCGGGCGCCGCGCTCAGCCAGGCCGCGGAGGAGGGCGGGCTGGCGGGGGAGATCGCCCGCTGCCTGGCCGACCTGGTGACGCTGCCCGCGCCGACGCTGTGCCTGCTGCTCGGCCAGGGGGCCGGGGGCGGCGCGCTGGCCCTGCTGCCCGCCGACCGGGTGCTGGCGGCCCGGCACGCGTGGCTGTCGCCGCTGCCACCCGAAGGCGCGTCGGCCATCTTGTACCGGACCACGGAGCGGGCGGACGAGGTGGCCGCGCGGCAGGGCGTGCGCTCGGCCGACCTGCTCGCGGCGGGGATCGTGGACCGGGTGGTGGAGGAGGCGCCGCGCTCGCGGGAGCGGACTTCGGCCGACGGCCCGACCACGGGCGCGGACGCCGACGACGCGGCGGACACGCCGGACGCCTTCCTGGCCCGCCTCGGCGCGATCCTGGGCGCCGAACTCGCCGCCCTCCGCGCCCAGGACCCCACGCGCCGCCTCGCCGCCCGCCGCGCGGCCGGACGTGGCTGAGGGCCGGGCCCACCACGCCGAATCGACCGCGCCCCCCGCGCCCACGGTCGCGGGCCCCGGCCCGCGCTCCGGGGCGCCCGCGCCGGCTCCGCGCCCGGCCGTGGCCCCGGCCCCGGCGTGCGGTGGCGCCCCCGCGTGCGCGCTCCGGTTCGCCGGCCGGGCGGGTTCCGTACCGCGTGGCCGAACGTCGTCGCTGTGCGTGACCCTTCAGGGGGAACGCTCCCACGGGCGGCCATACCACTCGATCGGGGCGACTACCGTCGGTGGGGCCGGCCCGGCCGGCACGCAGACCGCGATGGCCGCCTCACGGGGCGCGCGCCCGCGCGCCGTGTCGGCGGGCGCGGGACGTGTCGAAGGGGCCTGGTGACCAAGGGGGGTGAGGTGCGGCGAGGGGCGCGCGGAACCGGGCCGCCACCACAGGCGGCGCGCGATCGGCGCCCGGACCGTCGGTGGCGGTTCCACGCCGGTTCACCCGCCGGCGGACGGCGCCGAATTGACAGGCTTAGGTAAACCTAACCTACTGTCTGATCGAGCGAAATGATCTCCCAGCCGGCCCGTCCGAAGGACTCGCCCCCGCGCTGAAAGGCACCCCCCGCCCGTGCGGCTCCACCTCCTCGCCGTCAACCCCACCGACTCCGTGACGGAGGGGTTCCTCCCCGCCGCCGCCCGCCTCGGTTACGCCGTCACCGTCGTCACCGACCAGGTGGCCGCGCACCAGCGCGCCTACGCCCGGTACGCCGCCACCGGCGGCACGCTGCCCCCGCTGGCGTACCTCGCCTGCGACGTACGCGACTTCCGCGCGGTGATCGCCGCCCTCGCGGCCACGGGCGGCACCGACGTGGTGTTCAGCAACAGCGACCACCTCCAGACCCAGACCGCCCTGGCCGCCGACTTCTTCGGGCTGCCGGGCAAGGACTGGCGGGCGGCGCTGCGGACCAAGAACAAGGCCCAGCTGCGGCGCGCGCTCGCCGAGGCCGGGCAGGACACCGTCTGGTCCGCCGAACTCGACCCGGGCCCGCCCCCGACGGGCCCCGCGCGGCCGGACCCCGCCCACCTGGCGCGGGCGGTGCGCCGGGCGGACCCGCCCTACCCGTGCGTGGTCAAGCCGCGCGAGGGCGTCGCCAGCGAGGACGTGGCCCTGGCGGCGGACGAGACCGAACTGGTCGCCCGGTGCCGCGAGATAGCGGACCGTCGCCCCGGCGCGGCCCTGGTGGTCGAGGAGTTCCTGACCGGCCCGCTGCACACCCTGGAGACCCTGGGGGACGGGCAGGTCCTGCACGCCGTCGCCGGCTTCGCCACCGAACTCTCCGCGCCCCCGCACTTCGTCGAGGAGCGGCTGCGGCTGCTGCCCGGCGACGCCCCGCACGCCGACCAGGTGCTGGCCCAGCTGCGCGCGCTGGGCGTGGGGTTCGGCGCCTGCCACACCGAGTACGTGGTGCAGGACGGGCGCGCCCGGATCATCGAGGTCAACTACCGGGCCATCGGCGACCGGTGTGACCTGGCCCTGGCCGACGTGCTCGGCGTTCCGCTCTTCGACCACATCCTGCGGACCCACGCCGGGCAGCCGCTGCCCGCCTCGCTCGACGCGCGCCGGGGCGGCCGGATGCGGCTGGAGTACGTGCTCGCCGAACGCGCCGGCACCCTGGTCGCCGCCCCGGGCCCCAGCGAGTACGAGCACGGGGGCCTGCGTCTGGTCTACCGCCCGCTGCGCGAGATCGGCAGCTGTCAGCCGCTGCACCACACCAACCGCGACTTCCTCGGCGTGCTGTGCGTCACCGGCCAGGACCAACACGCCGTCGAGGAGGCCGTGCCACGCTTCCTGGCCGCCCACACCTGGGAGATCCGACCGTGAACGGCCCCACACCGCCGCCCGGGCCGCGCGCCCCGGGCGGGCCCCCCGCGCCGCACGCACCGGCCGAACCCGGCGCCCCAAAGAGGCCGGCCGGGCCCGGGGGCGTCGGCAGGGCCCCCGGGCGGCAGGCGGGTCCGGGCGCGGCCGACGAGGGGAGGTGCGACGCCGTCGAGGGTGACCTGACGGTGCGGGTGCTCAGCACGCTGCTGCGGGAGGACGCCTACGGGCTGCGCTCCGGGGCGCGCGTGGTGCGCCGCGCCGACGGCGACTGGCTGCGGTTGGCGCTGCCCGGCGCGCCGGCGCTGCTGCCCGTGGAGGCCGACGGCTTCCAGTGCGAACTGCGGGCGCGCCGCCCCGTCCTGGAGGTCGCGCGGGGCACGCTGGCCGGGTTGCGGCCCGTGCTCGACCGTCTGCGGGCGGTCGTCGAGCCTGTGGACCTGGTCGGGTTCGACGCGTTCGTCGCCGAGTGCGAGCGGGAACTGGCCACGCTGCGCTCACACGCCGCCGCGCGGCCCGGCGTGCTGCGGAAGCTGGCCGCGCGGTACGGGCCGCGCCCCGCGCGGCACTGGCGGGGCCTGGCCGGCTCGCTCGCCTACGACACGCTCGCCGCCCACCGCGACCACCCGCTCTACCCCACCGCGCGCGCCAGACCCGGCCTCACCGACGCCGGACTGCGCGCCCACGCGCCGGAGTTCCACCCCGCCTTCGAGCTGCGGTGGGTGGTCGTGCCGCGCGCGGCGCTGCGCGCGGGGCAGGGGCCGTTGCCCACCTGGTGGCCGGCGCCCAGCGCGCTGGGTCTGGCCGACGCCGACGCCGACCACCTCGCGCTGCCGGTCCACCCGCTGACCGTGGGCCCGCCACTGACCGAGGCGCTGCGCACGGTCGGCCCGCGGGGCTCGGCGCGCCTGGCGCCGCGCGCCTGGCTGTGGGTGCGCCCCACGCTGTCGACGCGTACCGTCGCCGTCGTCGACGACCCGTCCGTGCATCTCAAGCTGCCGCTGGGCACGGCGACCCTGGGGCGGCGCAACCGGCGCACCATCAAGCCCGGCACGCTGGTCGACGGGGCGGCGGGGCAGCGGCTGACGGCGGCGCTGATCGCCCGCGAGCCCCGGTTCGCCGACACCGTCCTGCTCGCCGACGAACACACCTACCTGCACGCCGGGCACGAACTCCTGGCCGCCCTGGTGCGCCGCTACCCGGCGGGCCTGGAGCGGGCGCTGGTGGTGCCGCTGGCCGCGCTGGCCGCCCGGGGCCCGGACGGCCAGCTCGTCGCCGACGGCCTCGCCGCCCGCTTCTACGCCGGCGACCTGCCGGCCTTCGTGGACGCCTACCTGCGGCTGCTCTTCGACTGGCACGTCACGCTCTTCGGCTACGGCGTGGCCCTGGAGGCCCACCAGCAGAACACCTCGCTCGTGCTGGACGAGGTGGCCGGGCGCACCCGGCTGCGGCTGCTCGTCAAGGACCACGACGGGCCCCGCGTCCACCCGGCCCGACTCGCGGCCCGTCTCGCCCCGCCCCACCCGCGCCCGCCCGGCCCGCCCCCCGGCGAACCGGCCCCGACCGGCGGCCCGGCCCCGACCCACCCGGCCCCGCGTGGCCCCGCCCGGGCCGTGGGCCTCCCCGCTCCCCGCCCCGCCACCCCCGGCCTGGACCCCGCGCGGCTCGGCTTCGATGATCCGCGCATCCTGGTCGACGGCGACGGCCCCGTCGCCGACGTCCTCACCACCATCGCGGTGCACCTGTGCGCCGCCGCGCCGGCCTTCGAACTGGACCGCCTCGGGCGCGCCCCGTCCGGCGCCCTGGTCGACCTGCTGGTCGCGCGCCTCACGGAAGCGGTCGACCGCCTCGGCGCGGCCACCCCCGCGCCCGCCGGCCCCGACCGGGCCACCCCGTCCACCGGCCCCGACCGGGCTACCCCGCCCGCCGGGCCCGCCACGCCAGCCCCCCGCGCCCCCGCCCCACCGGCCGACGCCGCCACGCCCGCCGCCCCGTCCGCCCCCCTCCCCGCGCCCGGCCACGTCCTGCGGGAGCGCCTGCTGAGGGCCGACCGGCTTCCGGTCAAGGCGATGGTCACCGCGGGCACGCTGCTCGCCAAGGAGCGTTCGGGGGCCGCCGACATCAACAAGCACTACGTCAGCGGCCCCAACTACCTGCTGCGTCCCTCACGTTGGAGTCGCTGAATGTCGTCCACCCTGCCGCCGCTCACCGCCCCGGCCATCGCCTCGGCCGACGAGGTGGTGGCCCACACCCTGCTCAACTGCCTGGTGCGCGAGATGTCGGGCCCCGAACGCCACACCGCGGTGAGCGAGGGGCATTTACAGCTGCGTATGCCGCGCAGCGGCGTCCTGTTGCGCGTCAGACTGCGCCGCACCTCGCTCATCGGCGCCCACCGCTTCACCGGCCCGGTGACCGAGCGTCGGGGCAGGGTCTGGGCCGAGCTGTCCTGGCGTGCCCTCGCCGCCCGCGTGGACCGGGAACTGCGGCTGCGTACGGGGGAGGCCAACGACGAGTTCATCGAACAGGTCGGGCTCAGCCACGCCGGCGTCACGGCCGCCCTGCACCACTCGGCCACGGACGAGCGCCCCCGCCCCACCTCGCCCGGCGCGCCGCTCCCCACGCCCTCGCCCGCCGTCCAGCAGCCGGCCGCCCCGGCCATCGGCGCCAGCGGCCCCCTGCCCGCCACCACCCCGGAACCCGCCGCCGCGTTCGTGCCCGCGCCCGCGACGGCGCCCCACCCGCCGGCCCGGCCCGGACGAGCCGCCCCGCCGCTCCCGTACGCCCCGGCCCCCGGCCGCGACCCGCACGTCACCTACCTGGCCTCCGAACAGTCCCTGTTCTTCGGGCACCGCTTCCACCCCACGCCCAAGGCCCGCACCGGCAGCGCCGACGGCTGGCGCCGGTACGCGCCCGAGACCGGCGCCCGGTTCCCGCTGCACCACCTGGCCGTGCGCGCCGACCGGGTACGCCAGGAGTCGGTATCCGACGGCGCGCTGGCCGCCCTGGACCGCCAACGACCGGTGCCCGACGGCTACCTGCCGCTGCCGGCCCACCCCTGGCAGTACGCCATGCTGCGCGACCACCCGGCGCTCCGGGCCGCCATCGCCCGAGGCGACGTACGTGACCTGGGCCCCGGCGGGCCGTGGTTCACGCCCACCGCCTCGGTGCGCACCCTCTACGACGGGCGGGTCTTCCTGAAGTTCAGCCTCAACGTGCGGATCACCAACTGCCTGCGCAAGAACGCCGAGTACGAACTGGCCGGCGCGGTGGCCCTCACCCACCTGCTGGAACCGGTGGCCCGCGACCTCAGCGCCCGCTTCCCCGGCTGTGAGGTGCTGCGCGAGCCCGCCTACCGCACGCTCGCGCTGCGCACCGGCGACGCGGACGCCGACCGCGAACTGGCCGAGGGGTTCGGCGTCATCGTCCGCGAGGGCCTGGCCGACCGGCTGGCGCCCGGCGTGACCGGCCTGCTGGCCGCCGCGATCGCCGACGAGTACCCCACCGGTGGCGCCCAGATCGGCCACCTGCTCGCCGCGCACCCCTCGGGCGCCGGCCCCGGGACGGCACTGGCCTGGTGGGAGGCGTACCTGCGGCTGCTGGTGCCGCCCGTGCTCGCCGCGTACTTCGACCACGGGGTGGTCCTCGAACCCCACCTCCAGAACGTGGTCGTCGGCGTGGACGGCGGCAACTGGCCGCGCCAGGTGCTCTTCCGCGACCTGGAGGGCACCAAGCTGCTGGCCGAGCGGCACGCGCCCACCCTCGCCGCGCTCCCCGCCGACGTGGCCGGGCCCATGACGTACGACGCCCGCCGGGGCTGGGACCGGGTGGTCTACTGCCTGCTGGTCAACCACGTCGCGGAGCTGCTGGCCGCACTCGCCGACCTGCACCCCGAGCTCGAACCCGCGCTGTGGTCGACCGTGCGCCAGGTGCTCCTGGAGCGGTCGGCCGCACACGGCGAGCCGCCGCCGCTGCGCGCCCTGGCCGGCGGGGCGCCGCTGCCCGCCAAGGCGAACCTGCTCACGCGGTGGGGCCGCAAGGCGGACCGGGAGGCCGGGTACGTTCGCATCGGTTCACCGCTCGGCTCCGCGCTGCTGTCCGAGGCCGCCCGCGAGGCCGCCGCCACCCTCCCCTGGAGTCCCGCATGACCTTCCCGCACCGACCGCGTCCCGCGACCCACCGCCCCCGCCCGAAGGCGCCGGCGGCCCCGCTCCTAGGCCCCTCCGACATCGGCCACGAACTGGTCAGCCCGCGCGCGCTGACCCACGTGCGGGGCCTGCCGCCGGACGACCTGCCCGCCTACGTGTACGACCTCGACGGCCTCGACGCGCACGCCGAGACCGTACGCGCCGCCCTGCCGCCCGCCGTGGAGCTGTACTACGCGGCCAAGGCCAACCCCGCGGCCGAGATCCTGCGGGCGGTGGCCACCCACGTCACCGGTTACGAGGTGGCCTCCGGCGGCGAACTGGCGCACGTGGGGTCCGCCGTGCCCGGCGCGCCACTGGCCTTCGGGGGGCCGGGCAAGACGGAGGCCGAGCTGCGGCGCGCCCTCGACCTGGGCGTACAGCGTTTCCACGTGGAGAGCGAGCACGAACTGCGCATGCTGATCGGCCTGGTGGCGGCCCGCCCCGACGCGGACGCCCGCCCCGTCGGTGTGCTGCTGCGCGTCAACCTCCCGGCCGAGTCGGGCAACGGCCAGCACACGGCGGGTCAGGGCGGCCCGCCGCGCGAGAGCGACGGTGAGCACGTGCCGACACAGCGGGTGGCCCCCGAGGCGGGGGCCGGGCCCCGGCCCGCGCTGGCCATGGGCGGCCTGCCCAGCCCCTTCGGTCTCGACCCGGACCAGATCCGGCGCCTGCTGCCGGCGTTCGCCGAGGAGGGCGCGGCCACCCGGGCCGGGCTGCGGCTGCGCGGCATCCACGCCCACCTGGCCAGCGGGCTCGACGCGCGGGCCCAGCTCGTCACGGCCGGCCGGATCGTGCGCTGGGCCCGCGCCCTGGCCACCGAGGCGGGCCCCTGGTTCGCCGCCCAGCTCACCGAGGTCAACGTGGGCGGTGGCATGGCCGTCGACTACGTCCGCCCCGGCGAGCGCTTCGACTGGGTCGCCTACGGCGCCGGGCTCGGCGAACTGGCCGCGCGGTACCCGGAGTTCACGCTGCGCGTCGAGCCGGGCCGGGCGCTGGCCGCCTACTGCGGCTGGTACGTGACCGAGGTGTTGGACGTCAAGCACAGCCAGGGGGAGGCGTTCGCGGTGCTCCGGGGCGGCACACACCATCTGCGCACCCCCGCCACCAAGGGCCACGACCAGCCGTTCGCCGTGCTGCCGGTGGACGGCTGGCCCCGCTCCTGGCCGCGCCCGACGGCCAGCGGCGAGCCGGTCACCCTCACCGGCCAGTTGTGTACGCCCAAGGACGTGCTGGCCACCCGGGTGGCCACGGAGCGGTTGCGCGCGGGCGACCGGGTGGTGTTCGCGCTCGCCGGCGCGTACGCGTGGAACATCTCGCACCACGACTTCCTGATGCATCCCCGACCGGTCTTCCACTACCTGGGCAGCACCCCCTACTGACCGGGCACTGACCGCCCTCCGCCGGGCCGTCCACCCGGCGCGACCGGACCACCGGCGAAAACGGCTGGTCCGGGGGCCGGCGATGGGGCAGGGTCGAGCCGCGGGCCGTCGCGCGGCGTACCCGAGCGCGGGCCTCGCGGCCCCGCCGTCGGGCGTCGCACGGCCCGGACGCCGCCCCGTGGTGGCGTGGACGGTCGGTCACCAGAGAGGGCGCACATGGCACACACCCTGATCCCGGGTGACGGCGTGACGGTCAGGCTGGTCAAGGAACCGCGTCCGGAGGTGCGTTACCCGGCCGAGGTGGTGGGCGACGACGGCGGGCACGTGGTCGTGCGTGCCCCGTGGGCCGGCGCGGACGTCCGGGACTTCGGGTTCGTCCGCTTCGAGCGCGGCGACGTGTTCACCGAGCACTACTGGCGCGACCGCTGGTTCGCCGTCAAGGAGGTCCGCGACGCGCACGGGCGGCTCAAGGGCTGGTACTGCGACGTGACCCGGCCGGCCCGGGTCGAGGGCGACACGCTCGTGGTGGTGGACCTGGACCTGGACCTGTGGCGCTCGGCCGACGGCCGCGCGGTGCTCCGGCTGGACGAGGACGAGTTCGCCGACAGCGGGCTGGCCGAGCGCGACCCGCACGCGGCGGCCCGGGCCCGGGCGGCCCTGGACGAGTTGGAGGAGCTGGCCCGCGCCGACGGCTTCGCCGCGCTGCTGGCCGTCTGAGGGCCCCGGGCGCGCCGGGCGGCCCCCGATGCCCCGGCGCGCCCCGCGCGGCGCCCACCGGGCGGCGGCGGGCCCGGACGCGCCGCGCGGTGGCCCGTGCGGTAGCTCGTGCGGGGCGCGACGCGGCCCGTGCGGATAGCGGGGTGGCGGCCGGGCGGTTCGCGCCGCCCGCCGCCGGCGCGCCGTTCAGGACACCCAGCGATACCGCCGCTCGGGCCGCCCGGTCCCCCCGTACCGCAGGGTGACGTCGGCCCGCCCCGTGTCGGCGAAGTACTCCAGGTAGCGGCGCGCGCTCACCCGCGACAGGGCGCCGGCCGCCGCGCACTCGGTGGCCGAGAGCCCCTGCGGGTGCTTCTTCAACACCCGCTCCACCAGCTCCGCCGTGTGCTGCGCGAGGCCCTTCGGCAGCTCCCGCGAACCGGGCGGGCGGGTTCCGAAGATCTGGTCCACGTCCTCCTGACTGGCCTCGTCCAGCCCCGCCAGCCGGTTGCGCAGCGCGCCGATGTGACGCAACTGCTCCTGGAGCGCGCTCTGGTGGAACGGTTTGATCAGGTAGTAGAGGGCCCCGGAGCGCAGGGCGGTACGGATGGTGTGGGCGTCCCGCGCGGCCGTGATGAACAACGCGTCCACCTGGTGCCCCGGGTCGCGCGCCCGCAACTCGCGCAGCACGCTCAGCCCGTCCATGTCGGGCAGGTAGACATCGAGCAGGACCAGATCGGGCCGCAGTAACTCCGCGGCGTGCAGCGCCTCCGCGCCGCTGTGGGCCACTCCGGCCACGGAGAATCCCTCCGTGGCCGCGACGCAGCGGCTGTGTAGTCGGGCGACCATGAAATCGTCGTCCACGACCAGGACTCTGGTCATCGACGTCCCCCCTTGCTTGTGCGGCCCGCCCCGCGGCGGACGGTGGCTGTGCGACTCCCCCACGGCGGACGTGAACTCAACGACCACAACGTCTTTTAATACCGGAAGCGAGACAATGAGGTAACCCGAGGGCAGCATGTGGGCCACGTCACGGCCTCCCCGACCGTGCGGGGCGGTCGGTGTTCCCCCCGGCACCGACCGCCCCGTTGACGTCGGCGTGCGCCGTGTCGCCCGTCCCGACCCGGCTCCATCCCCCAGTGCGCCGCTCCCCGCGGACGCTTCACAAGCCACATCCCCCATGGCCGAGCCCCGCTCCCCCCTCTCGGGGCACGGCAGTTCCGCCCTGGCGCGTTCTCATCCCCCCTCCGCGCGCCAGGGCGGATTCATTGGTGCGCGGCCTCGCCGCACGGCGAGGCCGCCGCACCGCCCCCGCACCGCTCGACGAGCCGGCGAGCCCCCGCCGTCGCACGCTGGTGACCGCCCTGTTCCCGTCGCCCGTCAGGCGAGTTGACCACCACGCGTACCGATCGGTACAGTCTCCCGCGTACCGATCGGTACGTCAGGGGTCGACTGGGCCAACCGGCGTACCGGCGACGCGTGTTCGCGCGGCGCGACGACCGGGCTGGACGATGTGGGAAGGGGCGGGTGGATGAGGGGCGACGGGAGCGGGCGCTCGCCGGCCGGCGAGCGGGTGTGGCGCGCCGCGTGTGAGCTCTTCGCCCGGGACGGCATCCGCTCGGTCGGCGTCGCGGAGATCGCGGCGACCTCCGGGGTGGGCAAGCCCAGCCTCTACCGGAACTTCGGCTCCAAGGACGATCTCGCCGTCGCCTACGTGCGGGCCCAGGCGGTCGCCGGGCTCGCGTCGTTCGAGGTGGCCCGAGAGGCGTGTCCGGACGACGACCTGGCCCAGTTGCGCCACGTCATCGCCCGGGTCGCGGGGGAGATGGGCACCCCCGGCTACCGGGGGTGCGTGGTGGCCAACACCGCGATCGAGTTCCCCGACCGGGACCATCCGGTGCGCCAGGCCGTCGACGAACTCAAGGCCACGTATCTGCGCCGGCTGACCGAACTGGTCGCGCGGCTGCCGGTACGCGACCCGGACGGCCTCGCCTACACGCTGCAGATCCTGATGGAGGGGGCCAGCGCCGCCGCCCAGTTCTACTCCGTCGAGCGGTCGCGTACCACCCTGGTCGAGGCCGCCGACCGTGTCATCGCCTCCCATCTGAACCCATAACCGCTCCGACGGCCCGACCTCCACCGACGCGCGCCACGCGCGCGGCCCGCCCGACCCCCGCACCCGGCCTGCCCTGACCGACCCGACCCGGCCCGCGCGCCCGTCGCCGGCCCCGGTTCGAGACCCACCCCGGGCCCGCACCTCCCCCACGCCGTGCCCGCGCTCCCACGTGCCCCGACCGCGTCGCCGGCCACACCCCAGGAGCTCGGCCGCCCCCCTCGCCGTGCCGGGCGGGTGAGCGTCGGCCGGGTCCCCGCGCCCCCTGCGACCCCCGCGACCTGCCCTCCGTGGCCCGCCCGTCGCGCGCCACGGCACCGCACGCGCCGACGCGCGTCGTCCGCACGGCCTCCCCTCCGCGTTCGTCCCTCAGTAAGGAGCTCTCTCATGACCCTCACCGATCTCCGACCGGAGCACGCCGAACGGCTCATCCGTGCCCGCCGTGCCGTACGCGCCTACCGGCCCGACCCGGTGCCGGAGGCGACGATGCGGGACATCTTCGCGCTGGCCGGCGCCGCCCCCTCCAGCTCCAACACCCAGCCCTGGCGGGCCGAGGTGGTCAGCGGGGCGGCGCGGGACCGGCTCAGCCGTGACCTGTTGGCCGCCGCCGACGCCGGCCGGATGTCGCTGGACTTCGCCTACCGCGACGACCTGTACTCCGGCGTCCACCAGGCGCGGCGCGGCGCGGCCGGCGCGGTGATGTACGGGGCGATGGGCGTGGCCCGCGACGACGTGGCCGGGCGCGCGGCGGTCAACCGCGAGAGCCTGCGGTTCTACGGCGCCCCGCACGTCGCCCTGGTGTTCATGCCGCCGGGCGCCGAGGCCCGGATGGCCAACGACGCCGGCATGTACGCCCAGACGCTGCTGCTGGCGATGACCGCGCACGGCGTGGCCAGTTGCCCGCAGGGCCTGCTCGGCTTCTACTCGGACACCGTCCGGGCCTCGCTCGGTATCGACGAGGGCGCGCTGATGTACGGCATCTCCTTCGGCTACGCCGACCACACGTCACCGTGGAGCGACATCCCGGTGCCACGCGCCGAGTTGAGCGAGACCACCCGCTTCCACCGGTAGCCCGCCGCCCGTCCCCGCGCCCCGTCTCGCCGCCCGTCCCGGCCCCGTGTCTCACGCGCGGCGTCAGCGCCGGGGCGCGCCGTGGGCCGCCTGGGCGGCCTACGACACGATGGACCGGTGGCCGCCCCCTCGACGCCTGGCCGCCGCCCGCCCGAGGCGGGTGCCCCCTCGTCGCGCCAGGACGCGGCCGGGGCCCCGACACCACGCGCGCCTCGTACGGTCGCGCCCTCGCCCCGCGTGGCGGGAGCCCGCGCGTTCCCGGCCGCGCCGGACCGCGCCCGGTCGCGGGACGACGCCAGCCCCCGCCCCCGGCACCCGCCCAGGCCCACGACACCCCACCCCACGACACCCCAGCCTCCGCCGGCTAGGCGGAACGCGCGCGACCACACCAGGAGTCTCACCCGCGATGAGTCAACCGAGCGACGCCCTACGGATCGGCCTGGTCGGAGTCGGGGCCATCGCGGACACGCACCGCGCGGTGCTCGCCGCCGAGCCGCGCGCCGTGCTGGAGTTCACGGTGGACCCGCACCGCCGGGAGCCGGTCGACTTCCGGGGCGCCGCCCCCGCGCACCACGCCGCCCTGGCCCCGGCGCTCGCGGCGCACCAGCCCGACCTGATCGTCCTCGCCACGCCCACCGTCACCCACGTCGACCTCCTGGTCGAGGCCCTGACCCGGTCCACGGCCCGGGTGTTGGTCGAGAAACCGCTGGTGCACGACCTGCCCTCGCTCGGCCGCCTGCGCGACCTGGCGACGCGCGCGGGCGTGGACGTGGCGGGCCGCGTGTTCACCGCGCACCACTTCGCCTTCGCACCCGAGGTCCGCTGGGCCGCGCGGCAGCTCGCCGCCCACCCGGAGTGGGGGCCCGTCACCGAGATCACCTCGGCGTTCCACGACCCCTACGGCTCGCGCGGCGAGCACGCCGTCGCCTCGTACGGCTCCAGTTGGCTGGACTCGGGGGCCAACCAGCTCAGCATGCTCACCCGCTTCGTGCACCTGACGGCACTGACCTCCGCGCGGCTCCTGGACGGGGGCGCGAGCGCCTGGTGCACGGTGGCCTACCGCTCCCGGGGCACGCGCGGCACGGCCCGGCTGCGGACGAGCTGGCTGGCCGGCTCCAGCAGCAAGGAGACGGTGCTCACCCTCGGCCGCGCGGGGGTGCAGGTGTGGATCGACCACACCGCCATGACCGGCTTCGTCGCCCGGGGTGACGCGCTCCTGGCCGCGCACGGCGACGACGGCCGCACCCCGCGCAAGGTCGCCCACTACCAGCCGCTGTACGCGAGCCTGTTCTCCGGGCGCCCCGACGCGGTCCTTGGCTTCGCGACCGCCGCCGCCGTCACGGAGCTGCACCACGCGAGGCCCGGGGCGGGACCGGAGGCCGGGCCCGGGGCGGGGTCGGCCGCCGGCTGACGCGGTGGGGTCAGGCGGCCGGAGCCGGCAGGCGGCGCAGCCGCAGCGTGTTGTCCAGCCGGCTGGCCGGGCGCCCGTCGGGCCCGGTGAGGTGGCGCTCGTACGTCGTCGACGTGACCACCCGCCAGTGCGCCCTGGGCAGCGCGAGGTCGGCCAGGACGTCGTCCGGGGTGGGGAAGGTGACGCTCGGGTCGGGGTCGGTCTCCCAGGAGGGCCAGCCGGCGTGCCCGACGACCAGCAGGGTGCCGCCCGGCGCCACGGCCTCGGCGGCGGTGCGCAGGACCCGGCCCCGGGGCAGTTCGACGGGGGAGTGCAGGAAGTGGGCGCAGACCAGGTCGAAGGCTCCCTCGGGGAAGGAGTGGGCCAGGTCGTGGCGCTGCCAGTCGATCCGGTCGCCGACGCCGGCCGTGGCCGCGTCCGTGGCGGCGCGGCGCAGCGCGGTGGCCGAGACGTCGGTGGCGGTCACCCGCCAGCCGCGCCGGGCCAGCCAGATCGCGTCGGCGCCCTCCCCGCAGCCCAGGTCCAGGGCGCGGCCCGGGGCCAGCTCGCTGGTCTCGCGCGGCAGGGCGGCGTTGGGCTCGCCGCTGAACAGGCGCTCGCTCGCACGGTAGCGACCTTCCCAGAACACCTCGGCCGTCACCGGTGGAGTGGGTTCGGTCTCGGTCATGGCGTACTGCCCTTCGTCGCGGGGGTGGGGCGCGGGAGCGGGGCCGTGGCGGGCCCGTCCGCGTACCGGCGGGGCCGGCTGCCGTGCTGTGTCGGTCACCCTGCGCCCCGCCGCCACGGGTTGACAAAGTTCTTTGCCGAGGTGGCAAATGGTGGACATGGCTGACGAGGATCTGGCGCACGTACTGACCGGCGTGGGGCCGCGACTGCGCGCGCTGCGCACCGCGCGTGGGCTGACGTTGGCCCAGCTCGGTGAGGCGACGGGGATCTCGCTGAGCACCCTGTCCCGGTTGGAGTCCGGCCAGCGCGAGCCCACCCTCAAGCTGCTGCTCCCGCTGGCCAGGACGCACGGCGTGCCGCTGGACGAACTGGTCGGCGCGCCCGCCACCGGCGACCCGCGCGTCCACCCGCGCCCCTTCACCCGGCACGGGCAGACCTGGATTCCCCTCACCCGCTTCCTGGGCGGGCTGCACGCGTACAAGCAGATCCTGCCGGTGCGCCCGCCCGACGAGCGCGGCCGGCCCGCGCAGGGCAGCCACGAGGGGTACGAGTGGCTCTACGTGCTCTCCGGCCGGCTGCTGCTGGCCCTCGGCGACCACGACCTGGTCCTGACGGCGGGGGAGGCGGCGGAGTTCGACACCCGCACTCCGCACGGCGTGGCCAACGCGGGCGACCACCCCGTGGAGTGGCTGGCGCTCTACGGCGCGCAGGGCGAGCGGATGCACGTACGGGCCCGCCCCGCCGGCCCCTGAGGGCGTCCCCCGTCGACGGCGGGCCAGGCCCGTGGGCGTACCGCCGCGAGGGGCCCGGCGCCACCTCGCGCGAGACGGCCGGGTCGGCCGGGGCGCGGGCGGGCGGGGGTCGGGGTTCAGACCAGCGAGGTGAAGACCCGGCGTTCCCCCTGGACCGCCTGGTAGCCGAAGCGCCGGTTGATGGCCAGCATGGGCTGGTTGTCGGAGTCGTTGCCGGTGAAGGCCGCGGTGAAGCCGGCGGCGCGGGCGCGGTGCAGGGAGGCGGTCTTGACCAGGGTGGCCAGCCCGCGCCCCCGGTGGCCGCGCCGGGTGCCGGTCATCTGCGACTGGTAGCGGTCGCGGCGGTCGGTGTGGACGACCGTGTACGCCGCGATGGTGCCGTCCACCAGGGCCACCACGGACAGGTCGCGGTCCAGACCCGGGTGGTCCCAGTACATGGCCCGCCACCGCGCGAAGTCCAGGTCCGTGCCGCTGAGGTCGCCCGGCTCGTCGGCGGTGGCCTCCACGTCCGCCGTGTGGAACTCCGCCACGCGGTCCGTGAGTTCGCCGACGGTGCGCAGCTCCACGTCGGCCGGTAGCGCGGTCGCGTCCGGCAGGGGCGGCAGTTCGACGGTGGCCAGGTCCAGCCGTTGGAAGACGGAGCCGCGGCCGATCGTGTAGCCACGGCGCTCGGCGAAGCCGAGGCACCGCGGGTCGTCCAGCGACCAGACGTACAACGAGGTCGCGCCCTCGGCCCGCAGATAGCGCTCGGCCTCGGCCAGCATCGCCGACCCCACGCCCCGGCCGCGCGCGTCCGGGTGTACCGAGGGGTTGCTGAACGACCGGCCGGACCGGCCGCTGGCCTGGGCCAGACCGGTGTGGGAGGTGGCGACGACGCGACCGTCCAGCTCGCCGACGAGCAGCCGGTACCGCTGCTCGGCGGGCGCGTGCGCGACCTGCCAGGCCACCGATTCGGGCGTGTTCACCATGAAGGGGATGGCGGTGCGACGCACCTCGGCCACCACCGACGCGTCCTCGGGCCGAAAATCACGAACGATCACAGTCATGGGGCCGCACGGTACGTGGCCGATCCACCGATCGCCCGGCATTTTCCGCCCCGCCCCGGGCGCCCGGCCGTCCGGGGCCGCGCGCGGCGACGGGCCGGCCGGGTGCGTCCTCGCCCAGGTCGGCGCCGGCACGCGGGTGCGGCGCCGGGCACTGGCCGGTTTCGGTGCTCCATACACCAATGTGTATGGCGGGTGCACCTATCCGGGCGTACGGTGACGCCGCGACCTCCACCATCGCCCGCCGGCACCGGGGCGGGGCGGGGCGGGGTCGCGACAGACGGGGGCAGCGCCGTGCCCGGAGCGGTCCGGAGCGCGGCCGACCGAAGGAGGTACCGCGCCCGTGTGCGGAATCACCGGATGGCTCTCCTACGACCGTGACCTGCGCCCCGAGCGGGCCACCCTCGACGCCATGACCCACACCATGGCCTGCCGTGGCCCCGACGCCGGCGGCACCTGGCTCGACACCCACGTCGCGCTCGGCCACCGCCGGCTCGCCGTCATCGACCTGCCCGGCGGCGCCCAGCCCATGACCGTTACCGCCCACGGCGCCACCCGCCTGGTCACCACCTACAGCGGCGAGGTCTACAACTACCGCGAACTGCGCGCCGAGTTACGCGCCCTGGGCCACGCGTTCGCCACCCACAGCGACACCGAGGTCGTCCTCCACGCCTACCTGGAGTGGGGCGCCGCCTTCACCGAGCGGCTGAACGGCATGTACGCCCTCGCCCTGTGGGACCCGCGCACCCAGGAACTCCTCCTGGTCCGCGACCGGATGGGCGTCAAGCCGCTCTACTACCACCCGACGGCCGACGGCGTGCTCTTCGGCTCCGAACCCAAGGCGATCCTCGCCCACCCCGAGGTCCGCGCGGCCGTGGACGCCGAGGGCCTGGCCGAACTCGTCTCCTTCACCAAGACCCCGGGCCACGCCGTCTACCGGGGCCTGCGCGAGGTGCGCCCCGGGCACCTCGTGCGGGTCCGCCGCACGGGACTCACCACCCACCGCTACTGGTCCCTGGAGGCCGACGAACACACCGACGACCTGGCCACCACCGTCGACCGGGTGCGCGAACTCCTCGACGACATCGTCGCCCGCCAACTCCTGGCCGACGTACCGCTGTGCACCCTGCTCTCCGGTGGGCTCGACTCCTCGGCCCTCACGGCCCTGGCCGCCCGTGGCCTGAAGGCCGCCGGCGACGGCCCCGTGCGCTCCTTCGCGGTCGACTTCGCCGGGCACACCGAACGCTTCCAGGCGGGCGACCTGCGTCCGACGCCGGACGGCCCCTACGCCCACGCGCTGGCCGCGCACGTCAACGCCGACCACCGCGACATCGTGCTCGACTCGGCCGCCCTGATGGACCCCCACGCCCGCGCCGCCGTGCTGCGCGCCAGGGACCTGCCCGGCGCCTTCGGCGACGCCGACACCTCGCTGTACCTGCTGTTCAAAGCCGTACGCGAGCAGTCCACGGTGGCCCTGTCCGGCGAGTCGGCCGACGAGGTCTTCGGGGGCTACCGCTGGTTCCACGACCCGCGCACCGTGCACGCCGACACCTTCCCCTGGATGGTCGACGACCTCGCCTCCCACTTCTCCGGCAGCACCGCCGCCCCCCGCACCGCCCTCCTCGAACGCGGCCTCCTCGACAAGCTCGACCTGCCCGGATACCAACGCGCCCGCTACCACGAGGCACTGGCCGAAGTGCCCTACCGAGGCGGTGACGACGCGACCGAGCGGCGCATGCGCGCCATCAGCTACCTGCACCTGACCCGCTTCGTGCAACTCCTGCTCGACCGCAAGGACCGCGCCAGCATGGCCGTCGGCCTGGAGGTGCGCGTGCCGTTCTGCGACCACCGCCTGGTCTCCTACGTCTTCAACACCCCCTGGTCGATGAAGACCTTCGACGGCCGGGAGAAGTCCCTGCTGCGCGCCGCCACCCGGGACGTCCTGCCACGCGTGGTCAGCGAGCGCGTCAAGAGCCCCTACCCGGCGACCCAGGACCCCCGCTACGCCGCCGCGCTGCGCGAGGAGTTACGGCGCCTGGCCGCCGACCGCGACGCGCCCGTACGCCCCCTCCTGGACGAGGCGACCGTGCGCGCGGCCCTGGCCGACCCCCACGGCGACCGCCTGCGGGCCGGCACCGAGCTCGTGCTCGGCCTCGACGCGTGGCTGCGGCGTTACGGCGTCGCGCTGGAACTGTGACCCCGACGCGGTAGCCGGTGCGCGTGCGCGCGCCGGGCCCTGGCGACAATGGGGCGCCCGCCCCACTCCCGTCAGGAGCACACCTCGTGACCTTGTTCATCATCGTCGAGCCCACCAGCGGCACCGCGCCCTTCGAGCAGGTCCGCGCGCAGGTGGCCGACCAGGCCCGAAGCGGCGCCCTGCCGGTGGGCTACAAGCTGCCGACCGTACGCGGCCTCGCCTACGAACTGGGCCTGGCGGCGAACACGGTGGCCAAGGCGTACCGCGCGCTGGAGGCGGACGGCGTGATCGAGACCCGGGGCCGGCACGGCTCGTTCATCGCCGCCGCCGGGGACGCCGCCGCCCGCGAACTGGCCACCGCCGCCGAGGCGTACGCCCGCCGCGCCCACCACCTGGGCATGGACCAGGCGACGGCGCGCGTAGCGGTGACCGACGCGCTGCGGGCCGCCTACTGCGACGACTGAGCGCGCGCCGCCCCCGCTACGGGCCAGCGCCCTACAGGTACAGGCCGGCGTCGGAACCGGAGGCGGGGGCCGGCACCGAGGCCGGGGCGTTGCCCCGGCGCAGCGCGAACAGCTCCGCCAGCGTCGAACCGTCCCGGCCCACCCCCTCCTCGGTGCCGAGCCACCCCACCGCCTCCGGTCGGGTCAGCGGGCCCACCTCGATCCGGGCCAGGCAGCGCCCAGGGCGGACCACGGCCGGGTGCAGCCGCTCCAGGTCCTCGTTGGTCGTCACGCCCACCAGCACGTTGCGGCCCTGGCCGAGCAGCCCGTCGGTCAGGTTCAACAGGCGGGACAGCGCCTGCCCCGCGGTGTGCCGGGCCTCGCCACGGATCAGCTCGTCGCAGTCCTCAAGCAGCAGCAGCCGCCAACGGCCCCCGGCCGCGCCGTCGTCCTCGCCGATCGCGATGTCCATGAGATAGCCGACGTCGTTGAACAGCCGCTCCGGGTCGAGCACGCAGTCCACCTGGCACCAGTCCCGCCACGCGCGGGCCAGCGTGCGCAGCGCCGAGGTCTTGCCGGTGCCCGGCGGGCCGTGCAGGAGCAGCAGCCGGCCGGCGATGTCCTTCGGGGTGACCTTCATCAACTGGTCCATAGCCGAGGCGACCGGGGCCGTGTAGTTGGCGCGGATCTCCGGCCAGGTGCCCGCCGAGATCTGCCGGGTCGTGCGGTAGGGACCGCGTCGTGGCGAGACGTACCAAAAGCCCATGGCGACGTTCTCCGGCTGCGGCTCGGGCTCGTCCTCGGCGTCCTCCACCGACTGCCGCAGCACCTTCTCGGCCAGTTCCTCGGCCACCGCCGTCACGGTCACGTCCGCGCCCCGGTTCCAGCGCGAGACCAGCATCGTCCAGCCCTCGCCCTCCGCGAGGGTCGCGCTGCGGTCGTCGTCGCGGGCCGAACGCAGCACCCGGGCGCCCGGGGGCAGCAGGGTCAGACCGGACTTGACCCGGTCCACGGAGTGGCTGCGCGCGAAGGGTTGCTCGCCGGTCGCGAACCGGCCCAGGAACAGCGCGTCCACCACGTCCGATGGCGAGTCACTGTCGTCGACGTTCAGCCGGATCGGTAGCGCCCGCTCGGTCGGTGTCATGCCGGCCGCCCGGGTCTCCGACCCGGATCCGGGCCCGCCGGCGGTGGGCGAGCCCGCCGCCAACCGGTCGGCCTTCTTCGGCTGCTTCGGCGGCTTGGTCGCACCCGTTGGACTGCTGGGGCCGGGGAGGCTGGTGGGGCTGGTCGGCAGGGTCTGCCTCCGGGATTCGTGCTGGTGGTCGGCGCACATGCGGCCATGATCCGTCACCGGCGGCCCCCGCGCACGCGATTACCCAACTCCCGCCGCCCGTGCGCCAGCCACCGACCGAGAACCGGCGCGTCCGGCTGGCGGACGCCTCCCGTACGCCTCGCCGTGCGTACCAGCCCCCCGGCGCGCGGCCCGACCGTCCGACCCACCCCACGCCCTCGCGCGCGGCGGGCCCCGTTGCCGGCCGCCGTCCGACGACGTAGCCGCCGGGCGAGTGTCACCAGGACGAGCAGCAGGCTCAGCAGACCGACGACCAGTACCCCGCCGCGCGCCGACCACAGGCGTAGGGCGAGCATGACCTGGGCCACCACGAGGTCGAGGACCACCGCGCCGGCGACGGCGAGCACCGGGCGGCTGAGCGGGTCGACGCCGCGCAGCGCGGCGCCGATGGCGGAGGCGGGCGCCACCACGAGGAAGAAGAGGGTGAAGGGCGCCCGCACCGGCGACGCGAGGTCCGCGCACACGAGTACGGCCCCCACGCTCCCCAGGGCGAGCACCGCCCCCACGGCCAGTCGCGGGGACCCCCACGCGCCCTCGTGCTCCCGCTCGTCCGCCGGCCCGACGTCCTCCCACGCGGCGGGCGGCGGGCACTCGTCCCCGGGTTCCGGGGAGCTTGGCCTGGGAGCGGGCGGGGCGTGCGGTGCGGTGTGCTGTTCCGTCAGTCTCCGCATGGGCGACGTAACCCCCGAATCGCCGGATGCCGGGCTTACTGTCGCGCAGTGTACAGATGCCCGCCAAGGCGACCTAAGCGCCCGAACAAGCCATTTCGCACCGGCCTGGTACCCCCGTGGTGTGCGGGGCGCGATGCCCGCCGCCGGCGGCGGTGGCCTCCTCGGCGGCGGGCGCGCGTCCGGCCCCTGCCCGCGCGGACCGGGCGCGCCGGCCCGCGCCGGCGGGGCGTGCGGGCGGTTACGAGACCACGCGCAGCAGCTTGTTCGGCGAGCCCGTACCCGGGTTGACCACCACTCCCTCGCTCGCTCCGGTCGCGATCGCGGTGGCGACTCGCGCGGGGCTCGCGCTCGGGTGCAGGGCGCCGTAGAGGGCGGCGACGCCCGCGACGTGCGGGGTGGCCATCGAGGAGCCGGAGAGGGTCCTGGCCGCCGTGTCGTCGGTGTTCCACGCGGCGGTGATGCCCACGCCCGGTGCGAACAGGTCGACCTCGGGGCCGTAGTTGGAGGACCTGGCGGCGGTGTCCGAGCTGTCCACGGAGGCGACGGTGAGCGCCTCGGCGACCCGGGCGGGGGAGAATTCCCGCGCGGGGGAGGCGGAGTTCCCGGCGGCCACCGCGTAGGTCACCCCGCTCTTGATCGAGTTGCGGACGGCGGTGTCCAGGGCGGTGTTGGCGCCGCCCCCCAGTGACAGGTTGGCCACCGAGGGGCCGCTGTGGTTCCTCGTGACCCAGTCGATGCCCGCGATCACGCCCGAGGTCGAGCCCGAACCCTGGTCGTCGAGCACGCGCACCGCCACCACCCGGGCCTTCTTGGCCACCCCGTACGCCGTGCCCGCCACGGTGGAGGCCACGTGCGTGCCGTGGCCGTTGCCGTCCTGGGCCACGGTGTCGCCCTCGACCGCGTCGTAGCCGTCGACGGCCCGGCCGCCGAAGTCGCGGTGGCTGACCCGGACGCCGGTGTCCACGACGTACACGGTGGCCCCGGCGCCCGCGCTGTCCGGGTAGGTGTACTTCTGGTCCAGCGGCAGGCGCGGCTGGTCGATCCGGTCCAGTCCCCAGGACGGCGGGTCGTACTGGGTGGTGTTCACTCGAACGGTGGAGTCCTGGACGACCCGCTCCACCGCCGGATCGGCCGCCAACCGCCGCGCGCCGGCGGCCGACAGGCGCACGGCGTACCCGTTGAGCGCCGAGGTGTAGACGTGGCGCACGGTGCCGCCGTAGCGCGCGGCCAGCGCCCGGCCGTCGGCGGAGCGGGCGGTGGCTCCCGGACGCAGCGTCACGATGTAGCCGCCCGCGATGGCGTCCGGCCCGTCGGCGCCCACCACGACGCCCGCCGCGCCCGGTGCGGGGCCCAGGGGCGTGGCCTGGGCGGGAAGTGCCAGAGCCGCGACGGTGGCGGCGGCCAGGGCCGTGGTGAGGGCCAGCGCCCAGGGTTCGCGGTGGGTACGGAGCGTGCGGTGTAGTGCCATCGCGAGGGTCCTCCTCATCGGTGGCGCGTCGGTGGGGCACGCGCGGTGGGAGCGCGCACGGCGATCGTGCGCGCGCGGCGGGCGCGGGGCCCGCGCCCGGTCGGAGTGAATATCTCCCTCCCCTCCGGTGTCGAACAAGGCCCCTGACGACATGACATATTCATGCCATGTGGCGGCAATTCACGGCCGGAAGGGGGTAGAAACCTTGGCGCAGCACCATCCCCCCAGTGCGATCAGGCGGGCTCCCCCTCGGCGTACCGGTCTCCCGGGCCGTCTCACAGGGCTCCGTCTACGCGCGTCCACTGGCAGTGACCCTGCCCAAGGAGGCCCCCCATGAGACTCACCCGGTTCCTGTCCGCTGCGTCCGCCGCGGTGTTGACCGCCACGCTCGCCCTCACCGGCGCCCAGGTGGCGCAGGCGGCCGACGCGTCCGTCGGCGCCATGGCGGGCCGCGACTACGTGGCGCTCGGCGACTCCTACTCCTCGGGCGTCGGCTCCGGCGAGTACGACGGCGGCAGTGGCGACTGCAAGCGCAGCAACCGCGCCTACCCCAAGCTGTGGGCCGCCAGGAACGCGCCCGCCAGCTTCCACTTCACCGCCTGTTCCGGAGCCGTCACCGGCGACGTCCTGAACAAGCAGCTCGGCCCGGTCAACTCCGGCACCGACCTGGTCAGCATCACCATCGGCGGCAACGACGCCGGCTTCGTCGACGTGATGACCACCTGCGTGCTCCAGTCCGAGAGCACCTGCGTGAACAAGGTCAACACCGCCCGCGCGTACGTCGAGAAGACGCTGCCCGGCAAGCTCGACGCGGTCTACTCGGCCATCGAGCGCAAGGCCCCGAACGCGCGCGTGGTCGCCCTGGGCTACCCGCGCTTCTACAAGCTCAACGGGAGCTGCGTCGTCGGCCTCACCGAGAAGGAGCGGTCCGCCATCAACGGGGCGGCCGACCTGCTCAACTCCGTCATCGCCAAGCGCGCGGCCGACCACGGCTTCGGCTACGGCGACATCGCGAGCCGCTTCGGCGGGCACGAGATCTGCTCCGGCGACGCGTGGCTGCACAGCGTGACCTTCCCGATCGGTGACTCGTACCACCCGACCGCCGCCGGTCAGTCGGGCGGCTACCTGCCCGTCTTCTCCTCGCGCGTCTAAACCGGCCCCGGCGGGCGGACTTCCCCCGCCGCGTGCCGCCCCCGGCGCCACCGTGCCGCTCCGGCCCCCGTCGCTCGCGGCGGGGGCCGGAGCGCGTGGGCGGCCCCCGGGCCGCGTACGGGTGTGCGTACGGTGGAGCGGTGTGCGGGCGCCCGGGGCGCCGCAGGGCCTCGAATCGGGGCGCGGAAACCCGCCACGCTGGGAAAACGTCTGTCAACGTCCTTGACGCCGCCGCGAATCCGAGGTGTGGGATGCATGGGTGACGGCAGGGGGAGGTAGGGTTACTCTGCCCGGGGCGGGTGCCTACGTACGGGTGGGGAGTGTCATGGAGCAGATAACGATGCGCGGCAGGCCACGAGTGCCTGCGATCAACTGTGGAAGCGGTGCGTCCAGTGCGCGCCTCGACCGCCATCTCGCGGTGCTCGGCGGCCCAGCGGTGCCGCGGCGCGAGGCGGAGGGCGCCACGGTGCTGATGCAGGAGCTGACCGCGCGCGACCACGCGCGCACCAGGAAGAGCCGAGGCGCCAGGGTGTCGCTGTTCGCGCCGCTGCGGCGGTTGCGACGTTCGCTGTTCGTCAGCAAGGGCTGACCGACCGGACGCTCTGTCGCGTTCGACAGGCGAGACTCCTCACCCCCGCTCGCTCCCGATCGAACCGGTCCGACCCGGTGTGACACCGGGTCGGACCGGCACCCCGTAGCCGCCGAGGCACGGACGGGCCGGCCAGCTCCCGCCGACACCCGCCCGGCAGCCCGCACCCGCTCGGGGCCCCGCGCCTTCCGCAGCACTCCCGCTCGCACGGTGTCCTGGCGTGGGTCTTCCGTTCCCCGCCCGCGTCCGCGCACCGCACGCGCCTCTCCGACCGGGCGGTGCCCCCCCCGTTCTCTCGGGTGTGTACGCGCGCCGCCGTGCGCACCGGTTCCCCGCACCCGCGCGTACGCCCCACGGCGCGCGCTTGACGCCGTGCCGGTGGGCCGGGCCGGGAGCGGGGTGAGCCGCGTGCCTCGCGTGGTGTGCCGCGCGCCCGGCTCACAGCAGGGCGAACTGGCCTTCCGGGCCTTCCTCGGGATGGTCCAGGACCGAGGCCGGGCGGCGGGCGGACTCGGGCGCCGGGAGCACGCCCGCCGCGCGCAGCTCTCCCTCCGTGATCAGCGGCCCGTCGGCCAGCTCCTTCGCCAGTTCCCGCGCCGGCTCCCGCAGCTCCGCCAGCAGCGTGAGGACGGTGATCAGCTCCAGCAGGTCCGACGTCCACTCCTGGGGCCAGCCCCGGGGCCCGACGGCCTCCAGCGTGCCGGGCGCGGCGGGCGCCACACGCCGCTCGAACCAGCTCTCCACCACCCGTACGCCGCCGCTGTGGTACTCCCACGCGGCGCGGGCCACCGGCGAGATCCGGCCGTTCCCGAGGCACAGCGCGCGCTCCTCGGGGTCGTAGCCGAGCGCGTCGGGCGCGAGCGGAGTGGTGAGCGGGGCCCGCACGTAGGGCCGCTGACCACCCGGCAGTCGGGGTCGGCCGGCCGGCGTGCCGCTGCCCGACATCGCAGCCCCGGGGGCCGGGCCGCCCCGGGCACCCCGGGTGTGCAGCCACACCCGGTGCCGGCCCAGCGCGACGCCCGCCTCCCAGGTCCCGGGGGACGCGGTCAGCGGCAGGACGGTCGCGCCCGCGGGCCCACGCCGCGCGGCGGCGGCGGTCCACGCGAACAGGTCCTCGGCGGTGACCGGGTGGCCCAGCCGCCGGGTCAGGTGGGCCAGGAGGCCGGGGGCGAGGTTGGGCTCGCGGGCGCCGGGGCGTCGGTAGAGCGGGCGGATGCGACCGGGCCGGCCGGCGGGGGAGAAGCCGTCGGGCAGCAGGGCGGTGAAGGCGAGTTCGGCCTCCTCCCGGAGCGGGCCGGCCGCGTCGACGCCGGGCCCGGCCGGCGAGTCCCGGTCGGCGTCGTCCGTCGGCGCGGGGCCTGGGGCCGCTGACCCGCGCGGCCCACGGCGGCCGGCGCGCGGCGGGGCCTCACCGGCCGGTTCGAGCAGGTGGATCTGGTGCGCGTCGGCCACCCGCCACAGCTCGGGCCTGGCCTCGTCGATCAGCCGGTGGTCGGGGATGAGCCACTGCTGGTCGTAGGGCCCGTGCGCGATCCGCACCGGCTGGGGACAGCGACCTCGCTCGCGGGCGAACCTGGTGGTGGAGCCGGGCTGGCCGGGGAGCTGGGCCACCGCGGTGTGCGGCGTACGGGCCCGGGTGGGGCGGAACAGGGCGGCGCGCTCCGCCGCGTCGTCGGATCGCAGCAGCCGGTCCCAGCGCGCGGCGAGCGAGGGGGCGTCGGCGGCCATCACCCAGGACCGGCCGAGCCGCAGTGGGGCCACCGACCACGGCATGACGTCCGCCAACACCGGCGCCCCGTCCCCACCGGCGTCCGTTACCGCCACGGCAGCCCTCCCCGACGTTGGTGCCTCCAGCATGGTAACCAGGCCCGGCGGGCCGGCCGCTGGCGCCGGCGCGCGAGCCTGCCGTCAGGCCGCCGGCGCTCGCGGGGCCGTTCGCCGACCGGGCCGGGGGCGCGGCCGACCGGGGCGGGGCGGCGTGGCCCGGGGTGGCGTGGGGCTCAGTGGGCGTCGAGGGTGACCGTGAAGGAGAAGCGGTCGCCCCGGTAGCGGATGCGGGCCACGTCGACGACGCCGCCCTCCTCGTCGTAGGTGACGCCCGTGTAGTGCAGGATCGGGCTCAGCAGCGGCACGTTGAGCAGCCGGGCGGTCTCCGGGTCGGCCAGCCGGGCCTCGACCGTGTCGGTGATGCGGCTGATGCGGACGCCGACCGCGTCCCGCAGCACCTTGGTCATGGGCCACCGGGTCAGGTCGTCCAGGTCGATCTTCTCCGCGACGTCGGGCCGGATCAGGTTGTGCGCCCAGTTGGTGGGCTCGCCGCTGTCCTCCTCGCAGCGCAGCCGGCGGTAGGCCATCGCCTCGGCACGCCCCGGGAAGTGCTCGGCCAGGTCGGCCGGGACGGGCTCGACGCCGTGGCCCAGCAGCGTGGTGCGCTCACCGGACTGCTGGGCCACTATCGCGTCCACCGAGCCGAGCAGCCGCACCGGGGCACCCCGCTGGGCGCTGGGCTCGATGAACGTGCCGCGCCGCCGGTGCCGACTGATCAGCCCCTCCGCCTCCAACTCCTTGAGCGCCTGCCGCATGGTGAGGACGCTGACCCCGTAGTGCTCGGCCAGCCGGTCCTCGGTGGGCAGACGCAGCGGCTCCTCGGGGCGGCGGCCCAGTATGGAAGCGCGCAACGACTGCGACACCTGGTACCAGAGCGGCAGCTTGCGGTTCAGGGCGAGCGAGTCGGGAGCGAAGGTGGTCACGATGGCTCCGTACTACGACGACCGGAAATGGCGCTCCAGACCCTGCCACACATCGTCATATCCGCTCTGTAGGTGGTCGGCTTCGATCGCCTGCGGAGTGGTGACGACCGGCCAGCGGGTCTCGAACATGAAGGCGAGCCCGTTGTCGATCTTCTGTGGGAGCAGTTCGGCCGCGCTGGCCCGGTCGAAGGTCGTCCGGTCGGGGCCGTGCGCCGACATCATGTTGTGCAGCGAGCCGCCGCCGGGCACGAAGCCGCCCTTGCCCGCCTTCTTCGCGTCGTAGGCGCCCTCGATCAGGCCCATGTACTCGCTCATCACGTTGCGGTGGAAGTACGGCGGCCGGAAGGTGTCCTCGCCGACCAGCCAGCGCGGCGCGAAGACGACGAAGTCCACGCCCGCCAGGCCCGGAGTGTCCGAGGGCGAGGTGAGCACCGTGAAGATGGAGGGGTCCGGGTGGTCGTAGCTGATGGACCCGATGACGTTGAAGCGGTGCAGGTCGTAGACGTAGGGCACGTGGTTGCCGTGCCAGGCGACGACGTCGAGCGGGGAGTGGTCGTACGTGGCGGCCCACAGGTTGCCGCAGAACTTGTTGACCACCTGGGTGGGCGTCTCCGTCTCCTCGTACGCGGCCACCGGGGCGCGGAAGTCGCGCGGGTTGGCCAGGCCGTTGGCGCCGATCGGGCCGAGGTCGGGCAGGACGAAGGGCTGACCGTAGTTCTCGCAGACGTAGCCGCGCGCGCTCTCGTCGAGGAGCTCGACCCGAAAGCGCACCCCGCGCGGGACGAGCGCCACCTCGCCCGGCTCGGCGCGCAGCAGGCCGAACTCGGTGCGCAGCAGCAGGCCGCCGCTCTCGGGCACGATCAGCAATTCGCCGTCGGAGTCGCTGAAGACCCGGTCGGTCATCGAGGCGTTCGCGGCGTAGAGGTGGATGGCCATGCCGGAGCGCTGGGTGGCGTCGCCGTTGCCGCCCAGCGTCCACAGGCCGGCCAGGAAGTCGGTGTCGGGGGCCGGCTCGGGCAGCGGGTCCCAGCGCAGCCGGTTCGGGTCGGGGACCACCGCGCCCTGCTCGGGGCCGGTGAACGGGGCGCCGCGCAGCGTGCCGTTGTCGATCCGGGCGAAGGGCGGGTGCGCGGCCGAGGGGCGGATGCGGTAGAGCCAGGAGCGGCGGTTGTTGCGCCGGGGTTCGGTGAAGGCGCTGCCGCTGAGCTGCTCCGCGTACAGGCCGAGCGGTGCGCGCTGGGGCGAGTTGCGGCCGTGCGGCAGCGCGCCGGGCACCGCCTCGCTGCTGTGTTCGTTACCGAAACCGGAGTGGTACGCCAACCCCTCGGCGACCTTCCTCGCGTGCTCGTTGTCCGTGCCGCTCATCGCGTGCTCCCACCATCGAGATCCGCCATCGAAGAATTCCTATGCTTGACCATAGGAATGAGAGGGTGCGACGTCAATGCGCCGGCCCCCGCCGGCGTCCTGGCGTCGCGCGCGCGTCGATGCCTACCCGTTCCCCGCCCGCTCCGATCCGGGGCGTGATCCGGCCACCCGATTCGCCCGGCCACCCGATTCGCCCGGGCGCCGGCCGCCGACGGGGGACGCTCGACGACGCGGCGCCGGACCGGCGCCGCGTCGCACCCGGCTTTGGGCGGGGCGGCGGGTGGCACCCGGGGCGTCGCGCGCTCGGAGGGCGCGGCGGGCGGGGAAAGGGGAGCGAGTGACGGTCGGTGCGGTCGTCACTGGTGTGCCGCCAGCAGCGCGGCATAGCTGCCGGCACACCGCTGACCTGGTCTTTTGCGCGTATTGCTCGGAGGTCAGGACCTTGTTAACGCGAAGTTGACGCGCCTAACGTCACCTCACCGCCCCTCCGGCGGCAGCTGCCCGCCCCTCGGCGGCGTTCGACGGCGAACGTGAGGTACCCATGCTGACCATCCTCGGATTCGCCATGATCGCCACCTTCCTGGTGCTGATCATGATGAAGAAGATGTCCCCGTTGGCGGCGCTGGTGCTCGTGCCCGCGCTGTTCTGCGTCCTGGTGGGGAAGGGCGCGCACCTGGGTGAGTACGTACTGGACGGAATCGGCGACCTGGCGCCCACGGCGGCCATGCTCATGTTCGCCATCATCTACTTCGGGGTCATGATCGACGTCGGGCTCTTCGACCCGGTCGTCCGGCTCATCCTGCGGTTCTGCAAGGCCGATCCGGTGCGGATCGTGGTCGGCACCGCCGTGCTGGCCGCCGTGGTCTCGCTCGACGGCGACGGCTCCACCACCTTCATGATCACCGTCTCGGCGATGCTGCCGCTCTACCGGCGGCTGAAGATGAGCGTGCTGGTCATGACCTGCGTCGCGGCCACCGCCAACGGCGTCATGAACACCGTGCCGTGGGGCGGCCCCACCGCCCGCGCCGCCACCGCGTTGGAGCTGGACGCCGGCGAGATCTTCGTACCGATGATCCCGGCGCTCGCGGTCGGCCTGCTCTTCGTCTTCCTCCTCGCGTACGTGCTCGGCCGGCGCGAGCGGCGGCGCCTGGGTCCGCTCACCCTCGACGGGGGCGAGGCGCTGGTGGCGCACGGCGCGGGCCCCGGCCGGGCGGACACGCGGCCGGCGCTGGCCACCGTCGGCGGCGCGACGGGCGCGGGGCTGACCAAGGACGCGCCGTCGGCCGGCGACGCGGGCCCGGGGCCGGCCGACCGGCCGGGGACGGGTGCGGCCGGGCGGGCCGGCGCCGGGGGCGACCAGCCCGCCGGCGCGGCGCCCCCGGCGACCGGCACCGGCATCGAGGCCGGCGACGACCCGCAGACGCTGGACCCGCACCGACCGACGCTGCGCCCGCGGCTGTACTGGTTCAACGCGAGCCTCACCGCGGCCCTGCTCACCCTGCTGATCCTGCAGACCCTGCCGATACCCGTGCTCTTCCTGCTCGGCGCCGCGACCGCGCTCACCGTCAACTTCCCGCACATGCCCGACCAGCGGGCACGTATCGCCGCGCACGCGGAGAACGTGCTCAACGTCTCCGGCATGGTCTTCGCCGCGGCCGTCTTCACCGGTGTCCTCACCGGCACCGGCATGGTCGAGCACATGGCCCGCTGGCTGGTGGACGGCGTGCCCGACGGGCTCGGGCCGCACATGGCCGTGGTCACCGGCGTGCTGAGCATCCCGCTCACGTACTTCATGTCCAACGACGGCTTCTACTTCGGCATCGTGCCCATCCTCGCCGAGGCCGGCGCCGCACACGGGGTCCCCGCCACCGAGATCGCCCGGGCCTCGCTCGTCGGCCAGGCCCTGCACATGTCCAGCCCCCTGGTGCCCGCCGTGTACGTCCTGGTCGGCATGGCCAGGGTCGAGTTCGGCGACCACACCCGCTTCACCGTCAAGTGGGCCGCGCTCACAGCCCTGGTGGTGCTCGGGGCCGGAATCCTGTTCGGCATCATCTAGGGCATGACGGGGACCTCGCCCGGTAGGGGCTGGCTGCTGCGCCTGATCATCGCCTTCGCCTTCGCGCAGGGGGCGGTGAGCATGGCCAGACCCGCCGTCTCCTACCGGGCCCTGGCGCTGGGCGCGGACGCCCGCGCGGTGGGCGTCATCGCCGGTGTGTACGCCCTGCTCCCGCTCTTCGCCGCCGTCCCGCTGGGCCGCCGTACCGACCACGGTCGGGCCGCCCCACTGCTGCCCGTCGGCGTCGTGCTGATCGCGGGCGGCTGTGCGCTCAGCGGGCGGGCCGGCTCGCTGTCGGCGATGGCGCTGTGGAGCGGGGTGATGGGCCTGGGGCACCTGGTCTTCGTGATCGGCGCCCAGTCCATCGTGGCCCGCCGCAGCGCGACGGCCGACCAGGACCGCAACTTCGGCCACTTCACCGTCGGGGCCTCGCTGGGCCAGCTCATCGGGCCGATCGTCGCCGGGCTGCTGGTGTCGGCGCACGACGGCCAGTTGGACCGCACCAGCGCGCTGGCCCTGTCCGTGTCGGCCGGGACGGCCCTGTGCGCGTGCGTGGGCCTGTGGCGCCTTGAGTCCGCCGGGGCCGGCACCTCGCCCGCGCCGCGCGCGGGAGGTGGGCGAGCGGCCGGGCGACCCGCACCGGTGTGGGGGATCGTCCGTTCGCGCGGTGTGGCCTCCGGCATCTTCATCAGTCTCGCCGTGCTCTCCACGACGGATGTGCTCACCGCCTACCTGCCCGTGCTCGGCGAGCACCGGGGCATCGCCCCGGCCACCGTGGGGCTGTTGCTCAGTCTGCGGGCCGCGGCCTCCATCGCCTGCCGGCTGGTGATGACCCCGATGATCCGGGTGATCGGCCGCACCGCCCTGATGGCCGGAAGCTGTCTGCTGGCGGCCCTGTTGTGCGCGAGCATCGCCGTGCCGCTGCCGGTGTGGGCGCTCGCGGTGGTACTCGCCCTGCTGGGCTTCGCCCTCGGTGTGGGGCAACCGTTGTCGATGAGCACGGTGGTGCGGGCCGCGCCGGAGGGCGCGCGCAGT
The DNA here is from genome assembly GCF_042799315.1 of Streptomyces sp. NPDC057702. NCBI lineage: Bacteria > Bacillati > Actinomycetota > Actinomycetes > Kitasatosporales > Streptomycetaceae > Streptomyces > Streptomyces sp. NPDC057702. The sequence continues at coordinate 68,193 of NZ_JBHVJC010000039.1, forward strand.
ACCGCGCTCGCGCTGCGACTGACCGGCAACCGGTTCGGCCAGGCCGCGGCGCCCGCCGGGGCCGGCGTCCTGGCCGGCCTCGCGGGCCCGGCGGCCCCCTTCGTCCTGCTGGCCCTGCTGCTGTTCGGCTCGGCCGCGGTCGCCGGGCGCGGCCTGCGCCACGAGGGTGCCTCGCGCACGGCGGCCCGGAGCGCGCCCCGGTCCGCCCCCACGACCGACCGCCCGACGCCGGACAGTCCGCCCCCCGCCCCTCCGGCACCCGGCGTCCCCACCACCCCCCGCCCGTGCGAGGACCCGGCCTCGCCGCCCGGCCGCTAGGTGTGTGGGCCCGCAGGGTCGTCGACGCGGCTGACGGGTGGGTGGCCGCCCAGTGCGGTGTGTGGCGTGATGCGGTGCGTGGCGTGCTGGTGTTCGCGCGTGGCGCGGTACGCGGCGGGGTGGCGCCGGCGTGGTCGCGCTGCGGCGCCGTGCGGTGCGGGCCGGCGGCGTACGAGGCGGGCGGAGCGCCGGTGTACGGGGCGGGCGAGACGCCGGGGCCTCCGGGGTGGTGGTGCCGGCCGGCGCGCCGCCCCCGCGCGCGGTGGCTGTGGCGGGTGTTGGCGGTCGCGTGCCGGCGGACGGCCAGCGGGGTGGCGTCGGCCGGTGTACGGGGGTGGGCGTGGGCCGGGCGGGGGATTCGGGGCGGGCGTTCGAGGGGCGGCCGTTTCCGCGCGGCGCGAGCGTGACACGTAGTCAGGCAAAAGACTGATTCGTATGAAACGTATGAATGGTAGGACGAACAGTCTCTGGCGCGAAGGAGTCACACATGCCCGCCCCGGTACCGCTCCGCCTCACCGGCGCTCGTTCCGCAGCCGTCGTCGTGGCCGCGCTGGCCGTCGGCGGCGCGCTGCCCGTGGGCGCGGCGCCGGCCGTCGCGGCCCAGGGCGCGGACGTACGCGTGCACGGCGTGGACACGCCCGTGCGGGACCCGCGCGACGAGCGCACCGTCTGCGCGTTCTACCTCGTCGCCAGCGACGTCCCCGGTACGCGCGACCTCACCTGGCGGATCGACCCGCGCCCCAACCCGCGCCAGCTGCCCGGCATCGACGGCACCCTGGTCATCGACCAGGGCAGCGGTCACACCGGCCCGTACACGCTGCCCAGCGGCACCTACGAACTGGCCTGGACCAGTGCGGGGGAGGGGCGGGAGGCGACGCGGCGCAAGGCGTTCACGGTCGACTGCCCGCCCGGTGACGAGGGGCAGCCCCCGACCAACGACCCGCTGCCCTCGTCGAACGAGGCGCAGACCGACACCCCCGACACCACGCCGCAGCCGCGACCCGAGCCCAAGCCCGAACCGGAGCCGGAGCCCGAGCGCCCCGAGGCCGACGAGGACTGGTTGGCCGACGCCCTCCAGGGCCTGCTCGCGCACGCGCCGGGTCAGGGCCGGGACCGCCCGGAGTCCGGCCAGGACGAGCGCGAGGCGGCCGACGGGGCCGAACGGGCCGCCACCGGCCAGCGGAACGCGCCCCGGGACCGCGCCGACCGACAACGCCGCGCCGCCACGGCCCAGCACCCCGCCCCGGCGTCGGACCGGCACGCCGGAGGCCGTGCCGCGGCCGCCGTGCCGGCCGCGAGCGCGCGACAACCGCACGGCGGCGTGGCCGCGGGCGGCGGCGGCACGGCCGACGACGAGCGGTCGACGCCGATCGGCGTGGGGACGGCGCTGGCCGCCGGCGCGGTGGGCGCGGTCGGTCTGGTGGTCGGCCACCGGGCCCGTCGTCGCTCCGGCCGCCCCGTCTAGGGCGCCGTGAGGTCGGGCAAGCGCGCGGCGGCGGGCCCCGCCCGGGAGGGTTCCCGGGGCGGCGCCGGCCGCTGCCGCTGCGGGGTGACGCGTCGGCGGATGAGCCGCGCGCGCCGTCGTCGCCTGACGGTGACGCTGGGTACGGCCCTGTCGCTGCTGGCCGGCGGGGCGCTGTGGGCGCTGGCGCCCGCCTCGCCCGGATACGCCTCGCGCCCGCCCGAACTGCCCGCGTGGGCGGCGGGCGCGACGACCCTGCGCCTGGTCGCCGACGCCACCGCCACGCACGGGAACGGGCCACGGGGCCGAGGACCCGCGCGCGACGCGGACCGCGCCGCCGATCCCGGCTCGGCCGGCCGCCCCGAGCGGGGGAAGGCCGGCGCGACGCCGGCCGCCGGCCAGCCCCCCGCGCGCCCCGGCCCTCGC
>NZ_JBHVJC010000040.1:0-4543 GCF_042799315.1 Streptomyces sp. NPDC057702
AAACGTCGGGGGCTGGTTCTGTTGTTTATACGCGACTGGGGGGGGCGGGTCGCCGGCGGCGGCCGGCCCCCGACGCGCGGCGCGGGGCTGACAGACTGTGCCCATGCGCATTGTGGTTCTGGCAGGGGGGATCGGCGGCGCCCGGTTCCTACGCGGTCTCAAGTCGGCGGCCCCCGAGGCGGACATCACCGTCATCGGCAATACCGGGGACGACATCCACCTCTTCGGGCTGAAGGTCTGTCCCGACCTCGACACGGTGATGTACACCCTCGGTGGGGGCATTCACGAGGAGCAGGGCTGGGGCCGCGCGGAGGAAACCTTCGCGGTCAAGGCCGAGTTGGCGGCCTACGGGGTGGGCCCCGAGTGGTTCGGGCTGGGCGACCGGGACTTCGCCACCCACATCGTCCGTACGCAGATGATCGGCGCGGGCTACCCGCTCAGCGCGGTCACCGAGGCGTTGTGCGCCCGGTGGCGGCCGGGCGTACGACTGCTGCCGATGAGCGACGACCGGGTCGAGACGCACGTGCTCGTCGACGACCCGGAGGCGGACGGCGGACGGCGGGCCGTGCACTTCCAGGAGTACTGGGTGCGGCTGCGGGCCTCGGTGCCGGCGCACGCGGTGGTGCCCGTCGGGGCCGAGCAGTCCAAGCCGGCGCCGGGCGTCCTGGAGGCCATCGCCGCCGCCGACGTCATCCTCTTCCCGCCGTCCAACCCCATCGTCAGCGTCGGCACCATCCTGGCCGTGCCCGGCATCAGGGAGGCCATCGCGGACGCCGGGGTGCCGGTGGTGGGCCTGTCGCCGATCGTCGGCGACGCGCCGGTGCGGGGCATGGCCGACAAGGTGCTGGCCGCCGTCGGCGTCGAGTCCACGGCCGCCGCCGTCGCCGCGCACTACGGCTCGGGGCTGCTGGACGGCTGGCTGGTGGACACGGTCGACGCGCACGCCACCGCCGAGGTGGAGGCCGCCGGCATCCGCTGCCGGGCCGTGCCGCTGATGATGACCGACACGGCCACCACGGCCCAGATGGCCCGCGAGGCGCTGGACCTGGCCGAGGAGGTGCGGGCGTGAGCGCCGCCCCGCCGACACCCGACGCGCCGTCGCCGGCCGAGCCCTCGCCCGCCCCCTCCCCGTCCGGGGCGCGGGCGCCCGAGGCTGGGTCGTCCGAGGCTGGGCCGTCCGATGCCGGGTCGCCCGTCGGTACACGGCCGTCGTCGGCGTTGGCCGAGGAGGCCGACGCGGTCGCGTCCGTACGGATGTGGGCGCTGCCGGGCATGCCGGAGGTGCGGCCCGGTGACTCGCTCGCCAAGCTGATCGCCACCGCCGCGACGGGCCCCGGCCTGCCCGGACTCGCCGACGGCGACATCGTCATCGTCACCTCCAAGATCGTCAGCAAGGCCGAGGGGCGCGTCGTTCGGGCCGACGACCGGGAGGCGGCCATCGACGCCGAGAGCGTGCGCGTGGTCGCCCGGCGCGGCACGACCCGGATCGTGGAGAACCGCAACGGGTTCGTCATGGCCGCCGCCGGCGTGGACGCCTCCAACACCCCGGCCGGCACCGTGCTGTTGCTGCCGGCCGACCCCGACGCGTCCGCCCGCGCTCTGCGCGCCGAGCTGCGCGACGCGCTCGGCGTGGACGTCGGCGTACTGATCACCGACACCTTCGGGCGACCCTGGCGCTCCGGGCTGACGGACGTGGCCATCGGCGCGGCCGGCCTGCGCGTCCTGGACGACCTGCGCGGCGGCACCGACACGCACGGCAACCCGCTCGCCGTCACCATCGTGGCCACCGCCGACGAACTGGCCGCCGCCGGTGACCTGGTCAAGGGCAAGACGGCCGGGCGCCCCGTGGCGGTGCTGCGCGGACTGCCGCGCCTGGCGGGCGAGGACGCCGACCCGGCCGGCGTCGGCGCCCGCGCCCTGGTGCGGTCCGCCGCCGACGACATGTTCCGACTCGGCACGTCGGAGGCCGTACGGGAGGCGGTGACGCTGCGGCGTACGGTGCGCGAGTTCACCGACGCGCCGGTGGACGGAACGGCGGTGCGGCGCGCGGTGGCCGCCGCGCTCACCGCGCCCGCCCCGCACCACACCACGCCCTGGCGCTTCGTCCTGCTGGAGAGCGAGCGGGCGCGTACCGAACTGCTGGACGCGATGCGCGGGGCGTGGGAGGCCGATCTGCGCGCCGACGGGTTCAGCGAGGAGGGCGTGGCCCGGCGGGTACGGCGCGGGGACGTGCTGCGCACGGCGCCGTACCTGGTCGTCCCGTGCCTGGTCGCGGACGGCGCGCACGCCTACCCGGACGCGCGGCGGGCCACCGCCGAACGGGAGATGTTCGTGGTCGCGGCCGGCGCCGGCGTACAGAACCTGCTGGTCGCGCTGGCCGGCGAGGGGCTCGGCTCGGCCTGGGTCTCCTCGACGATGTTCTGCCGCGACGTGGTGCGCGAGGTACTGGAACTGCCCGCGAGCTGGGACCCGCTGGGCGCGGTGGCCATCGGCAAGCCGGCCGTGGCGCCCGCGCCCCGGCCGCCCCGCGAGCCGTCGGCCTTCATCGAGGTGCGCTAGCTCCGCGCCGTGGGGTGCGGCCAGGCCGGCACGGCCCCCCACCGTGGGGGCTCGGCCGGCACCGGCCGGGTCGCGCCCGCGCGGTGGTGCCGGCTCGCGCCCGCGCGGTGGTGCCGGGGCGTGCCGGGCGCGTGGCCGGTTGTCGCCGACGTCGCGCCCGCGTGCGCGCGGGCGTCGGTCACAGGGCCCGGATGTCGCCAGGCGTGAAGCGGGGCGCGCGGCGCGGCGGGACGACGCCGGCCAGCAGGATCAGCCGGCAGGCCCGGTGGCGTTGGTCGGCGTACGGGGCGAGCAGTTCCAGCATCGTGGCATCGTCGGCGCCGCGCCGGCCGGTGAGCGCGTAGCCGACGATGCGCGGCAGGTGCAGGTCGCCGACGGTGACCGCGTCCGGGGCGCCGTTGCTGCGCTGGAGCACCTCGGCCGCCGTCCACGGGCCGACGCCGGGCACGGCCTGGAGCCGGGCCGTGGCCCGCGCGAGGTCCATCTCCGCCGCCTCTTCGAGCCGCCCGGCCACCCGGGCGGCGCGGACGACCGTGTCCGACCGCTTGGCGTCCACGCCCGCCCGGTGCCACTCCCACGAGGGGATGAGGGCCCAGCCCCGGGCGTCGGGCATCACGCGCAGCCCAGGCTCGGGGCCCGGGGCGGGCTCGCCGTGCCGTGAGAGCAGCAGCCGCCAGGCGCGGTACGCCTCGTCGCTGGTGACCTTCTGTTCCAGGATCGAGGGGACCAGCGACTCCAGCACCAGTCCGGTACGGATCAGCCGCAGACCGGGGTGGCGTCGGTGCGCCTCGTGCACCAGTCGGTGCCGGGGCCGGAAGGGCGTCGGGTCGTCGCCCGCACCGAGCAGCGCGGGCAGCCGGTCGAGCAGCCACGGCGCCCCCGCCCCCCACGCCCGCCCCTCGACGGCCTCGCCGTGGCGCGCGATACGGATCGTGCCGGGCCCTTGCGGGGTGCGCGAGGCCCGCCACACCGCGCCGTCGGCCGTCACCCGGAACGCCGGATCGCCCGGCCCGCGCCGCAGCACTCCGAGGCTGCGCGCCAGGTCGTAGGGGCCTGGCGGGACCCAGGTACGGGTTGCGGACATCAGCCCAGCGTAGCCCTCGCGCCGGGCGGGGCAGCGGGAGGCGGCCTGCGCCCGCCGGGCCTCGTGGGGTTGTCCGCGCCCGGCGAGGCGGGAGGTGGCCCGCGCCCTGCGGGCGGGGTGAGACAGCCGGCGCCCGGTGAGCGGGGTGAGGCGATTCGCGCCCTGTGAGGTGGGCCACATCCACCAGGTCAAATGGGGCGACCCGCGCCCCGCCGGGCGGGGTGGGGTGGCTTGCGCCCAGCGGGCCAGATGAAGCGGGCTGTGCCCTGTGCGGTGGGTGGGCCTACGCCGAGCGGGACGCGGGCGAGGTGGCCCGCGCCCGCCGGGCCGCGTGGGGTTGCTCGCGCCCGACGAGGCGGGAGCCGGCGTGCGCCCTGCGGGCGGGGTGGGGTTGCGCTCTGTGAGGCGGGGGGGTGCGCCCTGTGCGTGGGGTGGGGTTCGCGCCCACCGGGCGGGGTGAGGTGGTGTGCGCCCTACGGGGTGGGCTGTGCGGGGCAGGGCGGAAGGGGTGGCTTGCGCTCCGTGAGGTGGGGTGGGCGGCTGCGCCGAGCGGGGCGGATGTGAGCTGTGCCGTCCAGTCCGGGCACCAGAGACCGCCCGCACCCACCCGGCCGGGTGGAGTGGGCTGTGCCCTGTGAGGTGGATGGCCGCGCCGGGCGGGCGGATGGCGGACGGGTGGCGTGCGCCGCCTGCGGGCGGGGGTGGGCTCGCGCCGGCAGGACCACGCGAGGTGGCTCGCGCCCTGCGCGGTGAGACAGCCCATGCCCACCTGACCACAGCAAGCGACCCGCACCCGCAGGACCACGCGAGGCGGCTCGCGCCCTGCGCGGTGAGGCAGCCCATGCCCACCTGGCCACAGCAAGCGACCCGCACCCACCAGGCCGGACGAGGCGACCCGCG
>NZ_JBHVJC010000040.1:4641-67733 GCF_042799315.1 Streptomyces sp. NPDC057702
CGCCCTGCCGGCGAGGCAGCCCATGCCCACCTGGCCGCAACAAGCGACCCGCACCCACAGGACCACGCGAGGCGGCTCGCGCCCTGCGCGGTGAGACAGCCCATGCCCACCTGACCACAGCAAGCGACCCACACCCGCAGGACCACGTAAGGCACTCGCGCCCTACAGGGTGAGGCAGACCATGCCCACCTGGCCACAGCAAGCGACCCGCACCCACCAGGCCGGACGAGGCGACCCGCGCCCTGCCGGCGAGGCAGCCCATGCCCACCTGGCCGCAACAAGCGACCCGCACCCACAGGACCACGCGAGGCGGCTCGCGCCCTGCGCGGTGAGGCAGCCCGTGCCCACCTGACCACAGCAAGCGACCCACACCCGCAGGACCACGCGAGGCGGCTCGCGCCCTGCGCGGTGAGGCAGCCCGTGCCCACCTGACCACAGCAAGCGACCCGCACCCGCGGGGCCGCGTGAGGCACTCGCGCCCTGCGCAGTGAGGCAGCCCATGCCCACCTGGCCACAGCAAGCGGCTCGCGCCCACCAGGCCGGACGAGGTGACCCGCGCCCTGCCGGCGAGGTGTGCGCGCCCTTCCGATGGAGTGGGGCATTGGTAGCGGCCCGTGCCCGCCGGGCCGGGTGGGGTGGGCTCGCGCCCGCGTGGGGGGTGGTGCGCGGACGCGCCACCGCACGGGGGAACGTCCTGTTCCCGTTCGCGGGGCGTCGCCTGGGCGCCGCTCGCTGGCCACTCCCGGAGCTGAGGATCGGCCCGGTCTTCACAACGCCTGGGAGGGACACATGAGTTCTGCACCACCATCGTCCGTGGGTCTGGATCGGCGCTCGTTCCTCCAGGTGGCCGGTGTCAGCGTCGGCGCCCTGCTCGCCGGGGCCGGGCTGGCCGGGCAGGCGGAGGCGGCGGGTGGTGCCCCACGGCTGCGCGACGAGCCGTTCCGCCTCGGGGTGGCCAGCGGGGAGCCGGCCGCGGACGGCATCGTGCTGTGGACCCGGCTCGCGCCGGACCCGCTGGCCGACGACGGGCACGGCGGCATGCCCCGCGCGGGCTACGCCGTGCGCTGGCAGGTCGCCGAGGACGAGCGGTTCCGTCGCGTCGCCCGCTCGGGCACCGCGCTGGCCCTGCCGGAGCTGGGGCACTCCGTCCACCCGCAGGTGCGCGGGCTGCGGCCGGGGCGTCAGTACTACTACCGGTTCCAGGCCCAGGGCCACACCAGCCCCGTCGGCCGCTTCCGCACCGCGCCCCACGCCCGCTCGGGCGGCGCGTTCACCTTCGCCACCGCCTCCTGCCAGGCGTGGTACCACGGCCACTTCTCCGCGTACCGCGACCTGGTCGCCCAGGACCCCGACGTGGTGTTCTTCCTCGGCGACTACATCTACGAGTACGGCATCACCGCCGCCAACATGTGGCGCGCCGCCCCACTGCCCGGGTCCCGGCACGAGCAGGAGACCAGCACACTGGCCGACTACCGGGTGCGGTACGCCCTGTTCAAGAGCGATCCCGACCTCCAGGCGGCGCACGCGGCGGCGCCCTGGATTCTCACCCCGGACGACCACGAGGTGCAGAACGACTACTCCGACGCGACCTCCTACTACGGCCTGAGCAGGGAGGACTTCCTGCTGCGCCGGGCGGTGGCGTACCGCGCGTACTACGAGAACTGCCCGCTGCCGCCCCTCTCCCTGGCCCACGGCCCCAACGCCCAGCTCCACCGCCGGCTGCGCTACGGCAGCCTGGCCACCCTGCACGTGCTCGACGGCCGCCAGCACCGTGGCGACAAGCCGGCCAGTGTGAAGGAGCAGTACGCGCCGGAGCGTTCGATGCTGGGGGCCGCCCAGGAGCGGTGGCTCTACCGTGGTCTGCGCACCGCCGACACCCGCTGGAACCTGCTGCTCCAGCAGGTCGGCCTGGTCAAGGTGACGGAGAACCGCGTCGACCAGTGGGACGGGTTCCCGGCCGCGCGGCAGCGGCTGCTCGACGTGCTCGGCGAGCGGGGCGTGGCACCCTCCGTCGTCTTCACCGGTGACTGCCACCGCTCGATCGCGGGCGATCTGCTCGCCGACTTCGCCAACCCCGAGTCCGCCGTGGTCAGCAGCGAGTTCCTGGGCACCTCGATCGCCTCCGACGGGGACGGGGCGGCGAGCGACGACTACGCCAAGGACTGGCTGCAGCATCCGTGGATGTCGTTCTACGACGGCCGGCGCGGCTATGTCCTGGGCGAGGCCGCGCGGGACGCGGTGAGCGTCGAGTACCGCGCCGTCCCCTACGTCCGCGCCGACAACCAGGCCGGCGGCTTCGCGCTCGACCGGTTCCGGGTCGAGCACGGCCGTCCCGGCATGCGAAAGGTGAGCTGATCATGACCGACCCGACCACGACGACCGCGACCCTCGGTGCCGTGGGCCACGCCCCCGGCACCGTCTCGGGGCTGACCGCCACCGGCGGGCTCGCCACCGTCGAGTTGGCCTGGCGCCCCTACCGTGGCCAGCTCGTGGACCACTACGAGGTGTACGTCTCCGAGCGCGCCGGCCGGGGTGGGAACCTGCCCGGTTCGGCGACCCTGCTGGGGCGCACCGTCTACCCGCACCTCACCCACCGGGTCGGCCCCGAGCCGCTCACCCGGCACTACTCCGTGACCGCCGTCGTCGCCTCCGGCGCGCGGACGCGGCCCGCGCGCGCCGTGTCGGGCGTCAACGAGCGCTCCGTGGCGGCGGGCCGGGCGGTCGCCCGGGTGGGCGACTTCGACCACAAGGGGCTGGAGTTCGCGCTGTCGCCGGACCAGAGCGCGCGCTACCGGGCCACGTTCCCCACCGGCGTCGACTACCGGTACGGGACCTCCACGCCGGGCCGTGACTGGCCCTATCTGCACCCGGGTCCCAACGACTCCTGGGCCGGCCGCAAGGAGCACACCTTCGCGCTCCGCTTCGCGCTGGACGCGGCGCCACGGGAGGACCTGGGCTTCGCGCTGTGGCTGATCGACGCGCACGCCTCCAGCGCGGGCACCGCCGAACTGACCCTGAACGACCGCCCGGTGCGCACCCTGGAGTTCCGGGGCGGCGCCACCCGTGGCTCCCTGGAGGGCGACGCCACCCGTCCGGGCAGCGTGCTGAAGCCCTCGTACTACGAGTTCCCGCTGGCCGCCGGGCTGTTCACGGCCGGCGAGAACGTGCTGCGACTGCGCAAGACCAGCGGGTCCTGGATCGCGTACGACGCGCTGGGGGTCTTCGCCGCCACGTGAGTCCCCGACATCCCGGGCGCCCCGGCCCGTCACCGTACGCGGTGCCGGCCGGGGCGTTCGCGTGTGCCGGCCGGGGCGTTCGCGTGTGGCGGGCGGGCGGCGGGGCCCGGGGCCGGGCGGGTTCAGCGGCGGGTGAACCACGTGACCGTGACCTCGTTGGCGAACGACGTACGGTCGCTGACGCGGAAGGGGGTGGGGCCGAACTCCCCCGCGATCACCGGCACGCCCGCGCCGGCGACCACCGGGTAGCTCTTGAGGACCAGTTCGTCGATCTCGGGCAGCAGCGCGCCCGCGAGCCGGCCGCCGCCGCACAGCCAGATGTCGCCGCCCGCCGCCCGCTTGAGGTCGCGGACCAGGCCGAGCGGGTCGTCGGCGACGACGGTCACCCCGGGGGCGGGCGCGGCGGCGAGCGTGCTGGAGACGACGTACTGCCGCAGGTGCGCGTACGGGCTGGGGAACCCGGCGTCCAGGGCTGGGCGGTAGGTGCCGAGGCCCATCAGCACGGTGTCGAAGCGCGCGTTCGGGACGTCGGTGAGGCCGTGGTCGGCGCGTAGGAAGGTGGGGACGGTCTCCGGGTAGCGCGCGTTCATCCACGCGGTGTACTCGGCGGCCTGCGCCGCCTCGCCCCGTGGGTAGAAGTCGTACTCTCCGCCGGGGCCGGCGATGTAGCCGTCGAGGGTGACGGCGACGTAGTAGACGAGCTTTCGCATTCAGATAACTCCAGGCGTAGTACTCTGCTTGAGGTGGCGTGAACGTAGTACTACAAATGGAGTGGTGTCAATGGTGCGCAGGAACGACGAGCGGCGGGCGAGCCTGGTCGACGCGGCGATCGAGGTGCTGGCCGCCGAGGGCGCGCGGGGGCTGACCTTCCGGGCGGTGGACACCCGGGCGGCGGTCCCCGCCGGCACGGCCTCCAACTACTTCGCCCACCGCGACGACCTGCTCACCCAGGCCGGCGCCCGGGTCTACGAGCGGCTCCAGCCCGACGAGGCGACGATCGCCCGACAGCGCGCGAGCGGGCGCGGCCGGACGGCGTACGCGGAGCTGATGCGCGAACTGGTCGAGCGCGTCAGCGACTTCCGGCCCGGCTACCTGGCACTCCTCGAACTACGCCTGGAGGCCACCCGCCGGCCGGCGCTGCGCGCGGTGCTCACCGAACGGGTGCGGGCGGACCTGGCGGCCAACGTGGCCTACCACGAGGAGTCCGGGCTGCCGGGCGACGCGACCGCGGTGCGCCTGCTCTACCTGGCGCTCAACTGGCTCATCGTCGAGCAGCTCACCCTGCCGGACGTGCTCTCCCCCGCCGAGCGGGAGCGGCTCGTCACCGCCGCCGTCGAGCGCGTCGTGACGGAGTAGGGCGGCCGACGGGGAGCGCGGGCGCTACTGGTCGGAGGAGAAGCGCACCGCGCCCGCCGGGATGGCCGCGTCGCACCACACGCGCACGCCCGCGCGCAGTTCGTTGTCGGCGCCCACGCTCGCGCCGTCGCCGACGACCGCCTCGTCCAGGACCGTCCGGTCACCGATCCGGGCGCCCGCACCGATCAGCGAGTCCCGCACTCGCACGTCCTCGCCGACGACCGCGCCGGCCAGCACGGTGCTGCCCTCGATCCGCGCGCCGGGGCCGATCTCGGCCCCCGAACCGACCACGGTCCCGCCGGTGAGCTTCGCGTCGGCGGCCACCCGCGCCCCCGGCAGCACCAGCCGCTCCCCGCGCCGGCCGGGCAGGGCCGGCGAGGGGGCGCGGCCGAGCACGAGGTCGGCCGAGCCACGGACGAACGCCCGCGGGGTGCCCAGGTCCAGCCAGTACGTGGAGTCCACCAGGCCCTGCAGGTGCGCGCCGGCGGCGAGCAGCCCGGGGAAGGTCTCGCGCTCCACGGAGACCGGCCGCCCGGCCGGTATCGCGTCGATCACCGAGCGGTTGAAGACGTAGGCGCCCGCGTTGATCTGGTCGGTGACGATCTCCTCGGCGGTCTGCGGCTTCTCCAGGAAAGCCGTGACCCGCCCGGTCGCGTCGGTGGGCACCAGGCCGTACGCGCGCGGGTCGGCCACCCGGGTCAGGTGCAGCGAGACGTCGGCGCCGGTGTGCCGGTGGGTGGCGACCAGGGCGTTGATGTCGAGCCCGGTGAGGATGTCGCCGTTGAAGATCAGCACCGGGTCGTCCGGGCCCGAGCGCAGGTGGGAGGCGACGTTGCGGATGGCCCCGCCGGTGCCCAGCGGCTCGCGCTCGGTGACGTACTCCAGGTGCAGCCCCAGCGCGGAGCCGTCGCCGAAGTAGGGCTCGAAGACCTCGGCCAGGTAGGAGGTGGCGAGCACGACGTGTTCGACCCCCGCCGCGCGGGCGCGGGCGAGCTGGTGGGTGAGGAAGGGCACGCCCGCCGCCGGGACCATGGGCTTGGGCGTGTGGACCGTCAGCGGGCGCAGCCGGGTGCCCTTGCCACCGACCAGGAGGATCGCTTCTGTCACCTTGGCGTCTCTGCTTCCTGCGGGGCGTGGCTCACGGGCTGGCGCACCCCCCGGGCGCGTGGCCCGGAGGGTGGTCGGCCAGTGTATGCAGCCGGTGGGGGTCCGGTTCGCCCCGGTCAGCGTGGTCCAGCGGTCACCGCCCCTGGAGCTGGGCGGCGACGCTGCGGGCCGCGCCGAGCCTGCGGTAGAGCTGGGTGCCGGGGCAGTCGGTGGTGAAGCCGTCCCGGTGTCCGGAGATCACGTTGAGCCGCACCGTGACGCCCTTGCGGTACTTGTTGCTGCCGCCGGAGACCAGGTACGTGCTGGCGCTCGGGTCGCGGCCGTGTAGGCCCAGCTTCCACGCGGTGAGCCGGGCCACGGCGCGCACCGCCGCGCGCGGGGGCGTGGAGCGGGAGTAGGTGCCGAGGACCGCGATGCCGGTGCTGTTCGAGTTGAAGCCGAGGGTGTGGGCGCCGAGCACGGGCTTGCCGGGACCGCCGGCGCGGCCCTCGTAGATGTTGCCGCACTTGTCGACGAGGAAGTTGTAGCCCAGGTCCCGCCAGCCGCTGCTCTTCACGTGGTAGCGGTAGATGCCACGGATCACCGCGGGCGCCTGCGCGCAGCGGTAGTTGTTGCCGGTGGCGCTGTGGTGCACGAAGGCCGCCTTGACGGTCTTGGTGTAGCCGAGTCGGCGCTCGCGCAGCCGCTCGTCGGCGCTCCAGCCCTTGCGTAGGACGATGCGCGGCCGGGGCGCGAGGTAGCGGCGCTTCCAGGTGCGCCGCGCGTCCACCTCCGCCGCGCTCTCCTGGGGCAGGACGAGGTCGGCGGCGACGGCGCGGGTCTGGTCGAGCACCAGGTGATCGGTGCCCGTCTCGACCCAGGTCTGGCCGTCCACGGCCGCCTCGGCCCCGGACCCCTCGGCGTCCCCGGGCGCGCGCTCGGCCGGCGGCTCCCCGGCCTCGCGGTCGGCCTGGTCCGCCTGATCTGTCTGGTCGGTCTGATCCGGCTGGTCGGTCTGGTCCGAGCGGTCGGGATGGTCCGCGCGGCCGACCCCGGTGGCGGGCTCGGTCGGGCCCGCCGACTTGGCGGTGTCCGTCGTCGGCGGGTCGCCCGGGTCCACCAGTTCCAGGCGCAGCCCGGCGGGCAGGCGCCCGGCCGGCGCGGCGCCCTCGGCCCCGGGGTGGGCGTGCCGGTGGTCGGCGGCGGGGCGGCGCGCGGAGCGTGTCGTGTCCCCGGCCGGGTCCGCCGGGTCCCCGGTGGTGGCCGACGCGTCGTCGCCGGGGTGGCTCGCGGGGGCCTGGGGCTGGACGCGGACCCGCACCCCGTCCGAGTCGCCGACCCACAGCGGGGCGGTGGCGCCGCGCACCGTTCCCGCGCTCCGGTCGGCCCCGCCGAGGTCGGGGGCGTCGCCGCCGTGCGTCTCGACGTCCTGCCAGCCCGACCAACGGCCGGTGCCGGTGGCCCGGGTACGTACCTGGACGCGGCCGGACAACTCGGCCCGCGCGTCGTCCCAGACGACGCCGACCAGGGAGAAGGGCCGCACGTCGCGCGCCTGGACGCCGTACTCGGGCTCCGCGTTCGCGCGGCCCTGGCTCGCCGCGGGCCGGGCCAGCGGGGACAGCGGGAGCGACTGGGTACTGCCGGGCAGGGCCGCGCGCGGGGGCGCGGCGTGGGGGACGACTCGGGGGGCCGCTATGGCCCCCGGGCCGCCGGTGAGCGGGAGTGCCAGGGCGGCCGTGCACGCGACGCCGACCGCGGAAGCTAGGTATGCACGCATACCGAAATGCTGAACATCGCGGACATATCTGTCTATTCGGGCCATGCCGGACGGTTGACGAAGACGCTCGCCACCGTCCCCGGGGCCGCCCCGGGTTGACTGCCCGCCAGGGCGCCCGACGCGTACCCTTGCGCCGATGAACGCCACCGATCGCACCCCCGCCGACCTGCTGCGATCCGCGCTCGCCGCGGACCCGGCGCGTCCCCTTGTGACCTTCTACGACGACGCCACGGGCGAGCGCGTCGAACTCTCCGTGGCCACCTTCGCCAATTGGGTGGCGAAGACCGCCAACCTGCTCCAGGGCGACCTCGGCGCCGAACCCGGCGACCGCCTCGCGCTGCTGCTGCCCGCGCACTGGCAGAGCGCGGTGTGGCTGCTGGCCTGCTCCTCCACCGGCGTCGTCGCCGAACTCGGCGGCGACCCGGCCGCCGCCGACCTGGTGGTCAGCGGCCCGGAGACGCTGGACGCGGCACGCGCCTGCTCCGGGGAGCGCGTCGCGCTGAGCCTGCGCCCGCTGGGCGTGCGCTTCCCGCAGCCGCCGCCGGGGTTCATCGACTACGCGGTGGAAGTACCGGCGCAGGGCGACCGGTTCGCCCCCTTCGCGCCCGTGGACCCGACCGCGCCCGCGCTGGTGGTCGGCGCGGGCGGCCCGGGGCTCTCCGGGACCGAGGTCGTCGAGCGGGCGCGGGCCGACGCCGCGCGGCGCGAGCTCGCGCCCGGCGCGCGGCTGCTGTCCGGGCTCTCCTACGACACCTGGGAGGGCCTGTCAGCCGGGCTGCTGGCACCGCTGGCCGCCGGCGGCTCCGTCGTCCTGTGCCGCAACCTGGACCGGCTTTCCCCCGCCGAGGTGGACCAGCGCCGGGCGGCCGAGCGCGTGACGGCCCTGGTCACCGAGGAGACGGGCTGACCCGTCGCGGAGGCCGGTCCCGGCGCCAGCCATCCGCCGGCCCGGCGCCGGCCGCGCACCGCCGCTGACCTGGCCCGCCGCCCGCGCGGTACCCCGGACGGCGCACCCGGGGGCCGGACAGCGGGCCGGGGCGGGCCGGGCGGGCGATGATCGTCGTGACGCACCACGACGCGCGGGTCCGCCGCGTGCGCCCCGTGCGCGGCGGACCGCGCGCCGTGGGCTCCGCGGGGTCAAGGCCCGCGGGGGAAGGACCCCGACGTGACGGACAGCCTCACTGGTCCGGGCGCAGACCCGGACGCGGACCCGCCGCCGCCCGCACCGCGCCGGCGGCGCTGGTTGCGCTGGACGGCGGTGATCGCCGCCTGTCTGGTGCTGCTCGTGGCCGGTGCGGGCTGGGTGCTCTACGAGCGGCTGAACGGCAACATCACCACCGACGACGACACGGCCGAACTGCTGCGCAAGTACGAGGCGGAGCGGCCGACGGTGCTGGTCAAGGGCGCCCAGAACATCCTGCTCATCGGCAGCGACGACCGGCGCGGACGCAACGGCCGCTACGGCCGCGACCTGGGCACCCAGCGCTCGGACACCGCGATCGTGCTGCACCTGTCGCGCAAGCGGGACCGCGCCACGGCGGTCAGCATCCCGCGCGACCTGATGGTCCCCATCCCGCACTGCGAGCGGCCCGGCGGCAAGCGGCAGAAGGCGGTGTTCGGCCAGTTCAACTACGCCTTCGAGAAGGCGGGGGCCGCCTGCGCGATCCGTACCGTCGAGCGGCTCACCGGCGTGCGGATCGACCACCACATGATCGTGGACTTCGACGGCTTCAAGCGGCTGGTGAACGCGGTGGGCGGGGTCGAGGTGTGCCTGACCGCCCCGATGCGGGACGCGAAGGCGCGGGTGGACCTGCCCGCCGGGCGCCAGACGCTGGACGGCGAACGGGCGCTGGGCTTCGTCCGCGCCCGGTACGCCCTGGGCAACGGCAGCGACACCCAGCGCATCGCGCGACAGCAGGCGTTCCTGAGCTCCCTGGTGCGCAAGGTGCGGGGCAACGGGGTCCTGCTCAACCCGACCAAGCTCTACCCGGTGCTCGACGCGGCCACCTCGGCGCTGACCACGGACCCGGGGCTGAACTCGTTGCGAGATCTGTACAACCTGGTGCGTGGCGTACGGGACATTCCCTCGGACAAGGTCGATTTCCTCACCGTTCCGCGCCGCGCCTACCGACACAACGCGGCGCGCGACGAGCTCGTACAGCCCGCCGCCGACCTCCTCTTCGCCCGACTACGAGAGGACCGCCCGGTGACGTCCGGGCAAAGCACAGCCGAAGCGGCCGACGAGGTCGCCGACAACACTGGCGGAAAAAACGGCACAAAGGGCGATAAGGCGACCAGGAAGGCGGCCCGGGAGGCTCGCTCCGTCACCCTCCCCGGAGTCGCGCCGACCGCACGTGGGCTGTGTGAGAAGAGACGGTGAAAAACCCCGCCCGGTCCTGTCACGGCGCCGAAGGGATGGGGCAAATTGCCCAGTTGTAGGGACGGGCGAACGGGCACCGGCGTCGCTGCCGCATGAAGTGGGCGGATAGTGTGAGCGCTCCGGAGCGCTGGACCAGGCTTTTCCGCGCCCTGCACCAGACGAATGACCGCGCGCCGAGGGGGAGGCGCCGCGTGGCACCGATGGAGGACACAGGCGACCGTGGACGCGCAAGGCCGTGGGCAGGCGGGCGAATTCGATCCCGCTGATCAGTGGGTGTTCAATCCGGACACCGGCAGCTACGAGCTGCGACTGCACCCCGCCGAGGACAGCCAGGAGCCTCCCGCGCCCGCACCCGGCGGCAGAGCCGCGGCCCGGGAGGCCGCCCGCCGCCGTGCCGTCCCCGAGCAGCGCGGGCGCCGGGCCGCGCAGCGCGGCCGGGAGACGCGGGGGGCCCAGGAGGCCAAGGAGAAGCCGGGCGGCGCCACCGTGCCGCAGCAGTCCGGGCCCGTCAGCCGCCGCAAACCCAAACCGAAGAAGTCCAAGACCAAGAAGGTCCTCATCTGGGGCGGCGGGACGATGGCGTTCCTGCTGGTGGGCGGCTCGGTCGCGGCGTACCTCATCTACCAGCACCTCAACGGCAACATCAAGAAGGTCGACGTCGGCGAGAACAACCCCGCCGTCATCGACGGGCCCGTCAACATATTGGTGATCGGCACCGACACGCGTGCCGGCAAGGGCAACGGGAGCTACGGCGACAAGGACAGCGTGGGCCACGCGGACACCACGATCCTCTTCCACGTCTCCGAGGACCGCTCGAACGCCACCGCGCTGAGCATCCCGCGCGACCTGATCACCGACGTTCCCGACTGCACGGTCAAGCAGGACGACGGCACCCGCAAGGCCATTCCCGGCAAGAGCCAGGTGCGGTTCAACACCAGCCTCGGCCAGGACGGGCGCGACCCCGGCTGCACCTGGAACACCGTCGAGAAGCTGACCGGCCTTGAGGTGGACCACTTCATGATGGCCGACTTCAACGCGGTCAAGACGCTGTCCTCGGCCGTCGGCGGCGTCGAGGTGTGTCTGGCCCGCGACATCGACGACCCGAAGTCGAAGCTGAAGCTCGACGCGGGACGCCACACGATCCAGGGCGAGGAGGCGCTCGCCTTCGTCCGCACCCGCCACGGCGTGGGCTTCGAGAGCGACCTGGACCGCATCAAGCTCCAGCAGCAGTTCCTGAGTTCGATGATCCGCGAGATGAAGTCGGGCGGCACCTTCTCCAACCCGAAGAAGATGTGGAAGCTGAGCAACGCCGCCACCGACGCCCTCACGGTCGACACCGGCATCGGCAACGTGAAGAAGCTGATGGATCTCGGCAAGGACCTGAGCAAGGTCAACATCAAGAACATCACCTTCGTGACCGTTCCGGTCTTCGACAACACCGACCGGGTGACCGTGCTGCTGGACAAGCCCAAGGCGGAGCCGCTGTTCTCGATGATCCAGGAGGACGTGTCACTCACCGAGGTCAAGAAGAAGGAAAAGGCGGCCAAGGGCGAGGAAGCCGCGCGGCTGAAGGGAACCAAGGCCGATCCCGCGAACGTTCGGGTGAAGGTGCTGAACGGCAGCGGCAAGCTGGGGGCAGCGCAGGAGACGGTGACGTGGATGCAGAACGACGAGGGGATAATTCACAGCACCAACGGCCAGAACGCACCGTCCGACATCAAGAAGACCACCTTGGAGTACGCGCCCAACCAGGCCGACCAGGCCCGACGGCTCGCCGCCAGCATGGGTCTGCCGGGGTCCGCGCTCAAGCCGGGCACCGTGGAGGCCGACCCGATGGCGGAGATGACGTTGACCCTGGGCGCGGACTACAAGGGCAAGGGCGTTCCGATCACCGCCCCGCGCAAGGCACCGGAAGGTGTCCAGCGCATCGGGGCGGACGATAAGAACGTCTGCGCGAAGTAATCTGCGATTGCGCCCGCCCCATCAGGCCGGCACCACGACCGAGTAACGGGGAGGCCCCATGCGGCACGGCGGTACGCGAGGGGGGCGATCGAGACGACGCGTCCCAGAGGCCGGCGAACTCGGCTGGGACGACAGCCTGTACGAGGGCGGCGCCGCGCCGGCCGACCCCGAGGCCGGAGCCGGCCGCGCCGAGACGCCGGTGGTGCCCGGCGCGCGCTCGGCCCGTGGCGGCGGCGCTCGTGGCCAGGGAGGTTCCGGCACGCGACGCGGCGGGCGACGCGCGCGGGGCGCCGGCCCGGCGGCCACCGCCACCCCGGCCGTGGCCGGTGGCGGCGACGACACCGAGCGTGAGGGCGGCGGCTTCGAGGGCGGCGGCGTACCGGCGCCGCGATCCGGTGGCTCCCGCCGCGCGGGCAGCCGGCGGCGGGTGCGGGAGCGGGGCAAGGGCCGGCGGATACTGCTGTGGACCGCGGGCGGACTGGCGCTGGTCATCCTCGGCACGGCCGGCGCCGGCTACCTCTACTACCAGCACCTGAACGGCAACATAAGGAAGGACACCCTCAACCTCGGCGAGAACCGGCTGGACCGCAGCGCGCCCAACGCCGACGGCCAGACCCCGCTGAACATCCTGCTGCTGGGCTCCGACAGCCGGAACACCGAGGCCAACCTGAAGCTCGGCGGCTCGCGCGCGGACGCCGACCGCAAGCCGCTGGCCGACGTGCAGATGCTGGTCCACGTCTCCGCCGACCGCAGCAACATGTCGGTGGTCAGCGTGCCCCGCGACACCCGGGTGACCATCCCCAAGTGCATCGACGACGACGGCACGGTCTACCCGGAGTCGGACCGCAACATCATCAACTCCAGCCTCCAGAACGGCGGCCCCGGCTGCACCGTCGCCACCTGGGAGGCGCTGGCCGGAGTGCCGATCGACCACTTCATGATGATCGACTTCGCGGGCGTGGTGGACATGGCCGACGCGGTGGGCGGCGTGCCGGTCTGCGTGGACAACAACGTCAGGGACCCCGACTCCGGCCTGCGCCTGGAGAAGGGCGAACACGACATCAAGGGCAAGCAGGCCCTCCAGTGGCTGCGCACCCGGCACGGCTTCGAGGACGGCAGCGACATCGGCCGGGCCAAGGCCCAGCACATGTACATGAACGCGATGGTCCGCGAACTCCAGTCCGGCACCAAGCTGACCGACCCGGGCAAGCTGATGGACCTGGCCGAGTCCGCGACCAAGGCGCTCAAGGTGGACCCGGGCCTTGGGACCGTCAAGAAGCTGTACGACCTGGGCAACGACCTCAAGCGGGTGCCGACCAAGCGCATCACCATGACGACGATGCCGTGGGTTCCGGACCCGCGCAGCCAGGCGCACGTCGTCCCCAAGCCGGGCGACGCGGACAAGATCTTCGAGCTGATCCGCAACGACATCGCGCTGGACGGCAAGGACAAGAAGAAGCTGCCGAAGAAGACCACCGAGCCCACCGAGCCCGCCGCCCCCAAGGGTGAGATCGCCGTCGCCGTCCAGAACGGCACCGGCAGCCCCTCGCTGGCCCCCGTGCCGCAGCGCGCCTCGGTCATCGCGGACGCCCTGATCGCGAACGGCTTCCAGCAGGCCATCGCGGACGTGACGCCCAAGCCGCAGGCCACCACGACGGTGACGTACGCGACCGCCGAACAGCGGGCGAACGCGCTGGCCGTGGCCTCCTCGCTCGGCCTGCCCAAGAGCGCCGTCCAGCTCTCCGCCGGCCTGCCGCAGGTGACGGTGGTCGTCGGCGCGGACTGGCGGGAGGGGACGACGTACCCGAAGCCGGCCGGTGGCGGCGGTACGGACTCGGGCGCCGGCCAGGGCACCGACGGCGAGCGGCGCGACGAGGAGACCAAGGCGCCGGACAGCGCGAACCCGCTCAACGGTGACGACAAGAGCGCGTGTATGAAGGTCAACCCGGTCTACGCGTTCTGACCGACGCGGCCCCCGGACTCGGCCCCGACCCGTGCGAGCGTCAGGCGGGGTCGGGTCCGGGCGGGGCGGTGGAGCCGGCGCGTGGACCGGTGGCGGGGTCCGGCTGGACCTGGTCCTGTCGGGCGCCGCCGGCCAGACCGTGTTCCCAGGCCCAGGCGGCGATGCCGACCCGGTTGCGGGCCCCCAGCTTGGCCTGCGCGTTGGCGATGTGGGTCTTGGCGGTGCCCGCCGTGATGAAGAGCCGCGCGCCGATCTCGGCGTTGGTCAGTCCCTCCGCGACCAACCGGACGATCTCCCGTTCCCGGCCGGTCAGCGGCGAGGTCCCGGCGGTGACGGCCGGGGCGGGCGCCGGGGTCAGCGTACGGAGCAGCCGGACCGTGATCTGCGGGCTGATGAGGAGGTCGCCGGCCATCGCGGCCCGTACCCCCTCGATCAGCAGCCCGGGGCCCGAGCGCTTGAGCAGGAACCCACAGGCGCCGTCGCGCAGCGCCGTACGGACGTAGTCGTCGTGGTCGAAGGTGGTCACGACCAGGACGCGCAGCGGGTCGGGTACGCCGGGGCCGGCGAGGCGGCGGGTGACCTCCAGACCGTCCAGGCCCGGCATGCGGATGTCCGCGAGGACCAGGTCGGGCCGGAGGGCGCGGGCAAGTTCGACGGCGGTGAGTCCGTCCGCCGCCTCGCCGACCACGCTCATGTCGGGCTGGGAGTCCAGGATCAGGCGGAAGCCGCTACGGACGTCGTCCTGGTCGTCGGCGAGCAGGACGCGGGTCGGGGCGGGGGGCTGGGTCACGGGTTCTCCTGGGTGGGCGCGGCCGGCAGGACGGCGGTGAGCCGCCAGCCGCCGTCGCCGTGCGGGCCCGCGGCGAGCGTTCCACCGAGGGCCTGGGCGTGTTCGGTCAGGGCGGGGAGGCCGAGGCCGCCCCGGGTGGCGCGGCGGTGGGACGGGGCGGCGCGGGTGCCGCGCTCGTTGGTGACCTGGACCCGCACGCCGGCGGGCGTGGTCAGCAGCGCGACGGTGGCGCGCGGGGCGTCGGGCGCGTGCCGCCGGATGTTGGTCAGCGCCTCGACGACGATGCGGTACGCGGCGGCGCCGGCCTCGCGGGAGAGCTCGTCGACGACCCGCTCGGGCAGGTCCAGGCGCGCCTCGGTGGCCCCCGCCGCGCTGAAGTCGGCGACCAGGGTGGGCAGGTGGGACACCCCGGGCAGCGGCTCGGTGGCGGCCTCGGCGCCGTGCAGCATCCGTACCGTGCGGTCCATCGCGGCCAGAGCGCTCAGCCCCGCCTTCTCGATGCGCTCCAGGGCGAGCACCGCGTGGGCGGGGTCGGTGGCCGCGACGAACCGGGCCGCCTGGGCCTGGACGACGATGCCGCTGATGTCGTGGGCGACGAAGTCGTGCAGGTCGCGCGAGAGACACAGGCGCTGGGCCCGGCGGGCCTCGGCCACCGCGCGCCGACGCCGCGCCTCCTGACGTCGGGGGTAGCCGCCGCCGGCCACCGCGCCGGCCACCGGCAACAGCCAGAAGGCGGCGGCGCCGACGCCCTCCAGGAGGGAGGCGCCCGCGACCAGCGGCACGGGCCACAGCGCCACCGCGAGGGCGGTCGGTGGGAGGGCCAGGGCGAGTTCGCGCCGGGGCGACCAGCGGGTGAGCGCCGTCAGCAGGAGCAGCAGCACGCCGGCCTCCGCCAGCTTCACGTGGGCCTGGATGTCGCCGGCCGGCACGGCGAAGCTGGTGGCCAGCGAGAGGGCCGCGCAGGCCGTGGTGGGCCAGGCCAGTCGGGCCCGGTTCCGCCGCACCACGGCCAGGGGGCGGGCGAACGCCCAGGTCAGGGTGGACACGGCGGCGAGTGGCGGCAGCGCCGCGACGGCCAGGCCGATGGATTTCCACATGACGGAGAGCGTACGGGCGCCCGGTGCGGCCGGCCTCTGCCGATCGGCGGAGGCGGGCCGGGTGCCGGGGCGATCTCTGTGCCGATCGGCGGATGGGAACGAGGGGGCGCCCGGGGCGAGGCTTGAGCCGTTCGACCGAGACGGCGTCAAACGCCCCCGAAGTCTGGAGAGTTCCCCATGCGCAACGCAGCGATCGGCAGCGCGGCGGCCCTCGCCGTCCTGGCCGGCCTGGTGGCCGCCGGCCCGACCCCGGCCGTCGCCCGGTCGGCCACGGAGAAGGTGTCGGCGACGGCGGCCGGCGCCCCGAAGTCGGCGAGGACCGCGAGCGTTGACGGCTCGGCGCGCGTCTTCTACGTCGAGTCGCCCGACGACGACATCCGCTTCACCGTCCACGCCCGGCAGCGGCCGTTCACTCTCACGACGGCACCCCGCGACCCGCGCGGCATGGCGACCGACGCCGTGGGCACGCTGCGGATCAGGCACACGACGCGGGACGGGTCCGTCGGGTGGGCCACGGCGGAGGTGGACTGCCTGGTCACCAGCGGTCGGACGGCGACACTGACCGCGGTCGTGACGGAGTCCAACGCCGAGGAGGTCGGCGCCCGGCTCGGCGTCAGCGTCCAGCAGGGGACGGGGGGCGCGCCGGACCGACTCGGCTTCTCCTGGGGCGTGGTCAACGTCGACCCGGGCCACGTGGACGACCAGGGGCGGCTCCTCCAGCCACAGGCCGGTTCGTGCATGGCGCCCGCGCCGTTCACGACCGTGGTCAGGGGCGGCTTCACGGTGCGGCACGCCGAGATCCGGAAGAACCCCGGGCGCGTCCAGGGGGCGGACCGCCGTGGCTGACACGCTGACCGCGCCCGCGCCCGTACGGCTCGCGCCCCGGGTCCCCGGCTCCGTCCGGCTGGCGGCGCACGCCGCCGCCCTGACCCTGGTGCCCTCCGGGTTGTGGCGCGTGGGCGTCGCCCTCGGCATGGACTCCGGGTTCTCCGAGGGGCCCCTGGGCCCCGGGCGCTTCCCCAGCGGGGTCTCCCTGTACCTGATCGGCCTCAGCCTGTGCGCCGAGGTGCTCGGGCTGCTCACACTGGGCCTGGTGCACCGGTGGGGCGAGGAGGTGCCGCGCTGGGTGCCGCTGCTGGGTGGCCGGCGGATTCCCGTCCTGGTGGCGGTGGTTCCGGCCGCCACCGGCGCGGCGCTCGTCACCTACATCACCGTCGCGGGCGCCCTGGAGTGGAACGGCCCGCAGGCCATGGGCGCCCCCGAGTCGCCCGACGGCGGCCACTACTGGCTGATGACCCTGTGCTACCTGCCCCTGCTGGCCTGGGGGCCGCTGCTCGCCCTGGTCACGGTGGCCTACTACCGCCGCCGGCGCCGGGGGTGAGCGGGGCGCCGCTCGCGCCACGCTCCCGGGGCAGGTGGCCCGCGCGCACGGGTCCGCCCCGCCCCCGGCGAGCGCTTCGGGTGGGGTCGCACGGGCCACCGCGTACGCCGAAGGGCACGGTCGCGGCGGACGGGGTGCGCCGGTGCGCGCCGGTGGCCGGCTGGCTGTTACGCGCCGGTGGTGGCACGGCCGGGGGCGTACGGGCGCTCAGGCCCCCGGGCCGCTGGGGGCGACCGGGGAGCGGCGGCTGGCGATGACCTTGCGGGCCAGCGACGGGGGGCTGGTGAGGAAGCCCCAGCCCCAGGACATGTGCATGGTGACCAGCGCCAGCGGAACGCGCAGCCGGGCGCCGACCGGCAGCCCCCTGCCCGCCGGGACGGAGCCCACCACGATCGCCGCGAGGTAGCCGCCGGGGACGACCAGGCCCCACGGGGTGAGCGTGAGGCCGACGGCCAGGCCCGCGGCGATGGCCACCAGGGCGGCCGGTGGGGCGAGGTAGCGCGGGTTGATCGAGCCCCGGTGGTAGCGGGCGACCACGTGCCGCCAGCGGCCGTAGTCCCGGTACTGCCTGGCCAGCGCCCGCACGCTCGGCCGGGGCCGGTAGGAGACCTTCAGCTCGGGCGAGAACCAGATCAGCCCGCCGGCCGCGCGGATGCGGAAGTTCAGCTCCCAGTCCTGGGCGCGAACGAACTCCTCGTTGTACCCGCCCTGTCGCTCCAGCGCCGCGCGGCGGAAGACGCCCAGGTAGACGGTCTCGGCCGGGGCCGCGTCGCCGCCGGTGTGGAAGGCCGCGTCGCCGACGCCGATCCTGGCGGTCATGGCCGCGGCGACGGCGTGTTCCCAGTCGTTCTCGCCCTCGGCGTGCATGACGCCGCCCACGTTCTGCGCGCCGGTCTCCTCCAGCAGCCGCACCGCGGTGGCGATGTAGTGCGGCGAGAGCATGCCGTGCCCGTCGACGCGGACCACCACCGGGTGCCGGGACGCCTTGATCGCCGCGTTCAGCGCGGCGGGTGTGCGGCCGGTGGGGTTGGGCACCGTGCGCACCCGGGGGTCCGCGCGCACGAGCTCGGCGGCGATCTCCTCCGTACGGTCCGAGGACGGGCCGACGGCGATCACCACCTCCAGCTCGCCGGCGTACTCCTGCTCCAGGATGTGCCGGACGGAAGCGCGCAGATGACGCTCCTCGTTGAGCACCGGCATGATCACGGATACGGCCGGGGGCTGTGGCTCGGACATCCTGCCTCGTGGGTACGGGGGTCGCCGCTCAGGTGACTGCGGGTAGTGCGGGCCACGGTACCGCCAGCGGGGGACACGGCGGCGCACCGGGCGAGTGGCCGCCGGCGCGACGCCCGGCGTGGGGTCAGCGGTCGCTCATCGTATGGACTTACGATGTCCACTTCGCCACATTAGAGCCGCTTTGCTGGATTTACCGCCGTCCCGTTCGCCACTCCTCCCCCACACCACCCGGCTCCTCCTACGCGTCCACCCCGCGTGCCCGCCCACCCCAGCCCGTCGCGGAGGTCTCCCCCAGTGACCCAACCGGCCCGCTCTCCCCAGCCGCCCCGCCCGCGCCGACCGCGCGCGCCCCGTGGATCGGCCGCCCCGCCCCCGGCGGCTCCCCGCTCGACGTCGGCGGGCGGGGGGCGGCCCCGCTGGGGGCGGCGCGTGGCCGTCGGCGCCGCGGCGACGGTGCTGGTCACCGGCGGCGTCGGGCACGCGGTGGTGACCGGCCTGGAGAACGGCATCCAGCGGGTCGACCCCTTCGGGGCGCTCGACCAGCGCCCCTCCCCCGGCGACGGCACGAACTTCCTGATCGCCGGCACCGACCGCCGCGAGGCGCTCTCGGCCCAGGAGCGGGCCGCGTACCGGCTCGGCGGCGAGCCCTGCAACTGCACCGACACCCTGATGCTGGTCCACCTCTCGGACCGGCGGGACCGCGCCAGCGTCATCAGCCTGCCGCGCGACTCGTACGCCGAGATCCCCGCCTACCGCGATCCGGCGACCGGCACCCTCCGCCGCACCCACCCGCAGAAGATCAACGCGGCGTACGCGGAGGGCGGTCCGAGCCTGACCGTGCGCACCGTCGAGCACATGACCGGCGTCCACGTCGACCACTACCTGGAGGTCGACTTCGCCAGCTTCATGCGGACCGTGGACGTGCTGGGCGGCGTCGAGGTGTGCACCGTGCGACCGCTAAGGGACCGCTACACCGGGCTCGACCTGGCCGCCGGGCGGCACACGCTGAGCGGCGGCCAGGCGCTGCAGTACGTGCGCTCCCGGCACGTGGACGGCGCCGCCGACCTGGGCCGCATGCAGCGCCAGCAGCGGTTCCTGGCCGCCCTCGTCGACAAGGCCACCACCAGCGGCGTCCTGCTCAACCCGGTCAGGTTCACCAAGGTGGCCTCCTCGCTGCTCGGCTCGGTACGGGCCGACCGGCAGCTGAGCACCGCCACGCTGGTGGAGCTCGGCAAGGCCATGCGCGGCTTCTCGCCCGCCTCGTCCGAGTTCGCCTCGGTGCCCGTCGGCGACGTCAGCTACCCGGTGCCGGGCGTGGGCTCGACCGTGCGGTGGAACGAGGCGCGGGCCGACAAGCTCTTCGAGGCCGTCC
Organism: Streptomyces sp. NPDC057702; assembly: GCF_042799315.1. Lineage (NCBI taxonomy): Bacteria > Bacillati > Actinomycetota > Actinomycetes > Kitasatosporales > Streptomycetaceae > Streptomyces > Streptomyces sp. NPDC057702. The sequence goes on from NZ_JBHVJC010000040.1 coordinate 24,278, forward strand.
GCGAGGACCGCCCGCTGACCCCGCACCGCCCACGGCGGACCCGGGCCACGGCGGTCGAGGTCGACCCGGCGCGGATCCGGGTCCAGGTCGTCAACGGCACCGACCGCACGGGCCTGGGCGCCCGGACCGACCGCGCGCTGCGCGCGACCGGCTTCGCCACCACCGGCGTGGCCAGCAACGCGCGCACCACCGACGCCACCCACACCGTGATCAGCCACGACCCCCGGTGGGACGACTCGGCCCGCTCCCTGGCCACGGCCCTGCCCGGCGCCACCCTGCGCGCCGTACGCGGCCAGGGCCCGGTCCTACGCGTCACGCTGGGCACCGAACACCGCGGCGTCCGTCCGGTACGCCCGGACCACCCGAGCACCGACGGCGGCACGGCGGTCAAGGGCGACGAGGTGAACTGCTCCTAGCGAGACCAGCGGGCGGCCGGACGAGCTGGCGGACTGGCCGGCTGGCGGACGGGCGAGCGGCCGGACGGGGGCGCGCTCTGACCGTTGGCCCGGCGCCCGACGGGCGGCAGTATGACGGGGAACGCCGGCGCGCGGGGGTGCGCCGCGACGACGGTCCGCCCCGTGGGGACGGGGCGGCGGGGGGAGGACGACGTGAGGGTACGAGGACTCGGCGCGGCGGCGACCGTGGCGGCCGTGGGCGCGTTGCTCGTGGGCTGCGCGCGGGCGGACCGCAGCGAACTGGTCACGTGGACCGACGAGCACGGTCGGGCCTGCACCGGCGTGGTCGTCATCGACGCGGAGGACAACGACCGCGAGATGACCAGCCTCGACTGCGACTACGCCCCGGCCGGCAGGGAGCCGGGACGCACCACGACGACGCCGGTGCCGCGCTGACGCCGACGCCGCCCGTGGCGGAGCGGGACGGGTGGGGTTGGGTGGAGCGGGGTGGAACAGGGCGGGGTGGGACGCCGGACAGGGGGCGAGGTGGGCGACGTCACTCGGCCGGGCGCTGCTCGCGCAGCTCCCGGATGGCGCGGCGACGGGCGAGTCGGTGGGTGCGCCGGATCTGCGCCTCCTGGAAGCGGCGCGCGTTGCGCTCCGAGTCCGGGATCACCGGCGGCACGCTCCGCGGCTTGCCCTCCTCGTCGACGGCGGCGAACACCAGATAGGCGCTGCCGACCTGGGTGGCGGGCGTGGACTCGTTCCAGCGCTCGGCCATCACGCGGACGCCGATCTCCATGGACGTACGGCCCGTCCAGTTGCACTGCGCGTGGACGTGGACGAGGTCACCCACCCGGACCGGTGAGAGGAACGCCATCTCGTCCATGGACGCCGTCACGGCGGGGCCGCCCGAGTGTCGGCCGGCCACCGCCCCGGCCGCGTCGTCGACGAGCTTCATGATCACGCCGCCGTGCACGGACCCGAGGAGATTGGTGTCCGCCGCCGTCATGATGTGCGACAGCGTGGTGCGCGAAGCCGCTGTCGGCTTGCCCGGTATCGCTGCCTCCGTGGCCTGGGCCTGAATGGTCATGTCCTCCACCTTATGCGCCCCCCGGAATGCATCAGCTCTGCAACAGCCACGCCCCAAGACCGCACCCGGACTGTGAGCTGGCTGGTATGAGCGGGCAAACTTCGGCTATGAGCAATTGGCCCGAGGGGTGGACCAGCGACGGCGATCGGGGGCGCAGCGGCGGCGCCGGCCGCGGCCCCGCACCCGATATCGCCCGTTCCATGCCGCATGTCCGCCGCGAGCCGGCCGGCAGCGGCCCACAGGGAGAGCCGCCGCTGCCGCCCGGAATGTCGCCGCGTGCCGCGGTTCCGCCGCAGCAGCAGCCCTCCGGCTACGACGGCGCGCACGCCGACGGCGGCCACGACGACGGATACAACACCGGCCAGGTCTACGGCGCCGGGCGCGGCCCGCTCCCCGGCGACCAGGGCCGTGGCGGCCAGCCGCCGCACGGCGCGCCCCCCGGGCCTCCCGGCCCGCCCCGGGCCCGCCCGAACTGGCGCAAGCGGATCACCATCGGCGTCATCAGCGTCCTGGCGTTCCTCCTCGTCGTCTCCGTCGGCACGTACTTCTGGGCCGACTCCAAGCTCAAGCGCGACGTCGACCTGGGCGCGGTGGAGGACCGGCCGGGCGGCGGCAGCGGCACCAACTACCTGATCGTGGGTTCCGACAGCCGCGAGGGCATGTCCGACCAGGAGAAGAAGGACCTGCACACCGGCTCCGCCGACGGCAAGCGCACGGACTCGATGATGATCCTGCACGTCGGCGACAACGGGAACACCATGGTCAGCCTGCCGCGCGACTCCTGGGTGACCATCCCGGCGTTCACCGGCTCCGAGTCCGGCAAGCGCATCCCGGAGCAGCAGCAGAAGCTGAACGCCGCGTTCTCCATCCAGGGCCCCGAGCTGCTGGTCCGCACGATCGAGTACAACACCGGCCTCAAGATCGACCACTACGCCGAGATCGGCTTCGGCGGCTTCGCGAAGATCGTGGACGCGGTCGGCGGCGTCGAGATGGACATCCCGCGCGACATCAAGGACAAGAAGTCCGGCTCCGACTTCAAGAAGGGCAAGCAGACGCTGGACGGCCAGCAGGCGCTGGCCTTCGTCCGCAACCGGTACGAGGCCGGCAGCGACCTGGAGCGCACCAAGAACCAGCAGAAGTTCCTCTCGACGCTGGCCTCACAGGCCGCCACGCCCAGCACCATCCTCAACCCGTTCCGTCTGTACCCGACGATGAGCGCCGGCCTCGACTCACTCATCGTCGACAAGGACATGAGCCTGTGGAAGCTGCGCTCCATGTTCTGGGCGATGAAGGGCGTGACCGGCGGCGACGGCAAGCAGATGAACATGCCCGTCGCCAACCCCGGCTACAGCACCTCCAAGGGCTCCGCCGTGCTGTGGGACATGCCGCAGGTCAAGAAGCTGATGGAGCAGTTGAGGAACGACGAGAAGGTCACCGTCACGACGAAGTGAGCACCCGGCCGGGCCCGGCCCGCCGATGACGGCGCGCGGGCCCCACCGACCGGCGGGACACCCGTGGTGACCCCGGCGGCCAGCGGTGCCAGGCGTGGGGCCCCCCCCCCGGGGGGGGGGGCCCCCCCCCGGCCCCCCGGGCGGGCGCCCCCCCCGGCGGGGGCCCCCCCGGCCTCTGTGTGCGCCCGGGGTGGCCCCCGACGTGGGGGGCCGGCCCCCACGCCCGTTCCCGCGAGCGGTACGCCCAGACGGGTGCGACCCCGCGACGGCGGGCGCGGCCTCGGGTGCGGATGCGGGCCCGGCCCGGCTCGGAGATGCTGGTGGCAGGAGCAGAGCCGGATCGGCAAGGAGGACGCCATGTCCATGCTCGACAAGCTGAAGAGCATGCTCAAGGGACACGAGGGCCAAGCCCGGAAGGGCGTCGACAAGGCCGGCGACGCCGTCAACCGCAAGACGGGCGGCAAGCACAGCGACCAGATCGACTCGGCCAAACAGCGCCTGGACGACCAACTGGGCGGCCGGGGCCCCAACGACTCCGACCGCTGACCGACCGCCCATCGAGCGGGGAGCGGCGTCCACCCAGGCATGACGGGTACGACGCCGTGGCTGGCCCAGGGCTGCCCCTGCGGGGCACGGCTTTCCTGGGGCCTTCCCCTACGCGGTCGCGGCTGGCCCGGCGCATTCCCACGCGGGTCGTGGCCGGCCGGGGGCCTTCCCTACGGGTCCCGGTCTGGTCGTCTTCCCGCGCGGGTCATGGCTGGACGGGGGCATTCCCCCGTAGGTCGTAGCTGGCCCGGGGCCTTCCCTGCGGGTCGTGACGCGACGGGCCGGGGGTTTTTCACGCGGGGCGCGACCGTCCTGGGGTCTCCCCCTGCGCGGTCGCGGCTGGCCCGGCGCGTTCCCGCGCGGGTCGTGGCCGGCCGGGGGCCTTCCCTACGGGTCGCGGTCTGGTCGTCTTCCCGCGCGGGTCACGGCTGGACGGGAGGCGTTTCCCCGTAGGTCGTAGCTGGCCCGGGGCCTTCCCTGCGGGTCGTGACGTGACAGGCCGGGGGTTTCCCACGCGGGGCGCGACCGTCCTGGGGCCTTCCCCTGCGCGGTCGCGGCTGGCCCGGCGCGTTCCCGCGCGGGTCGTAGCCGGCCGGGGGCCATTCCACGCCGTTCGGGCTGTCTGACCGGGGCCGCCTCGCCCGGGTGAGGTCGCCTGACCAGAGTCGCCCCGCCTCGTCGGTCCAGGTCGCCCGACCCTCGCGCCCCACCCCGCTCGGGACAGGACCACCTGGTCAGGGCCGCTACACGCGACACGGCCCCGGCCCGTAGCGGGGTCGGGAGCCGTGCGGGCGGCGACGGGGGCCCGACCCCGGCGGGGCCGGGACGGGCCGAGACCGGGCCGAGGTCAGAGGCGGGGCCGAGACCGGGCCGGGGCCGAGACGGGTTCAAGGCCAGCGGCGGGGGCGGCCCGGGTGGCGCGCCCCGCGCCAGCGGCGTTCGGGCTACGGCAGGTTCCTGGCCATGACGATCCGCTGGACCTGATTCGTGCCTTCGTAAATCTGCGTGATCTTCGCGTCACGCATCATGCGCTCCACCGGGTAGTCACGGGTGTACCCGTAGCCGCCGAGGAGCTGGACCGCGTCGGTGGTGATCTCCATGGCGGCGTCGGAGGCGTAGCACTTGGCGGCGGCGCCGTAGAAGGTCAGGTCCTCGTCGGGGCCGCCGGCGGAGACGCGCTCGGACTTGGCCGCCGCCGCGTACGTGAGCTGCCGCGCGGCCTCCAGCTTCATGGCCATGTCGGCCAGCATGAACTGCACGCCCTGGAAGTCGCCGATCGGCTTGCCGAACTGCTTGCGCTCCCTGACGTAGCCCTTGGCGTAGTCCAGGGCGCCCTGGGCGATACCGAGGGCCTGGGCGGCGATGGTGATGCGGGTGTGGTCCAGGGTCTTCATCGCGGTGGCGAAGCCCGTACCCTCCGCGCCGATCAGCCGGTCGGCGGGGATGCGGACGTTGTCGAAGTAGACCTCGCGGGTGGGCGAGCCCTTGATGCCGAGCTTCTTCTCCGGGGCGCCGAAGGAGACACCCTCGTCGCCCTTCTCGACGACGAACGCCGAGATGCCCTTGGAGCGCTTCTCCGGGTCGGTGACGGCCATGACCGTGTAGTAGTCGGAGACGCCGGCGTTGGTGATCCAGCGCTTCACGCCGTTCAGGACGTAGAAGTCGCCCTCGCGCACCGCCTTGGTCTTCATGCCCGCCGCGTCCGAGCCCGCGTCCGGCTCGGAGAGGCAGTACGAGAACATCGCGTCACCCTTGGCCAGCGGGCCCAGGTACTTCTTCTTCAGCTCCTCGGAGCCGGAGAGGATCACCGGGAGCGAGCCGAGCTTGTTCACGGCGGGGATCAGCGAGGAGGAGGCGCAGACGCGGGCCACCTCCTCGATGACGATCACGGTGGCGAGGGCGTCGGCCCCGGCGCCGCCGAAGGACTCGGGGACGTGCACGGCGTGCAGGTCGTTGGAGACCAGCGCGTCCAGTGCCTCCTGCGGGAAGCGGGCCTCTTCGTCGACCGCGGCCGCGAACGGCGCGATCTTGGCTTCGGCGAGGGCGCGCACCGACTCGCGGAGCATGTCGTGCTCCTCGGCCGGGCGGTAGAGGTCGAATCCGACAGTGTTCTTCTCCGCGGAGGCCACGGTGTCCTCACTCCCTGAGTGTGCGTACCCGAGCGTTAATAACCGTTAAGTAACCCAATCCTAGGGGTGCGGCCCAAGGCGGGGGTACGTGAGTTAGATGACAGCGGCTCACGTGCCCAGATGAGGCCCCGACTATGCTCGGCCCACGCGACCCGGCCCTTCCTCACCACCTTTCGCCTCATGGAGCACCGCATGGCCCCAAAGATCACTGTGATCGGCACCGGATACCTCGGTGCCACCCACGCCGCGGCCATGGCCGAGCTCGGGTTCGACGTCCTGGGGCTCGATATCGTCCCGGAGAAGGTCGAACTGCTCTCCTCCGGCCGGGTGCCGATGTACGAGCCGGGGCTTGAGGACCTGCTGCGGCGGCACGTCGCCGGGATCGACGGCTCGACCGGGCGGCTGCGCTTCACCACCTCCTACGAGGAGGTCGCCGACTTCGGTGACGTGCACTTCGTCTGCGTCAACACCCCGCAGAAGCAGGGCGAGTACGCGTGCGACATGCGGTACGTGGACAGCGCCTTCGAGTCGCTCGCGCCGCTGCTGCGCCGCCCGGCGCTGGTGGTCGGCAAGTCCACGGTGCCGGTGGGCAGCGCGAGCCGGCTGGCCGCGCGGCTGCGCGAGCTGGCGCCGGTGGGTGAGGACGCCGAGCTGGCGTGGAACCCGGAGTTCCTACGCGAGGGCTTCGCCGTCCAGGACACCCTGCACCCGGACCGGATCGTCGCCGGCATCACCAGCGAGCGGGCCGAGAAGGTGCTCCGCGAGGTGTACGCGACGCCGCTGGCCGACGGCACGCCGTTCGTGGTGACCGACTTCCCGACCGCCGAGCTCGTCAAGACCGCCGCGAACTCCTTCCTGGCCACCAAGATCTCCTTCATCAACGCCATGGCCGAGGTGTGCGAGGCCGCCGACGGCGACGTGGTGAAGCTGGCCGAGGCGATCGGCTACGACGAGCGGATCGGGAAGAAGTTCCTGCGCGCCGGCATCGGCTTCGGCGGCGGCTGTCTGCCCAAGGACATCCGGGCGTTCATGGCGCGCGCCGGCGAACTCGGCGCCGACCAGGCGCTGACGTTCCTCCGCGAGGTCGACTCGATCAACATGCGCCGCCGGGGCCACATGGTCGAACTGGCCCGCGAGGCGGTCGGCGGCTCCTTCCTCGGCAAGCGGGTCGCGGTGCTGGGCGCGGCCTTCAAGCCGGACTCCGACGACGTACGGGACTCCCCCGCGCTCAACGTGGCCGGCCAGATCCACCTCCAGGGCGCACAGGTCACCGTCTTCGACCCGAAGGCCATGGACAACGCGCGCGCCCTCTTCCCCACCCTGGGGTACGCGCCCAGCGCGCTGGAGGCGGTACGCGGGGCGCATGTGGTGCTGCATCTGACGGAGTGGCGCGAGTTCCGCGACCTGGACCCGGAGGAGCTGGGCGCCGTCGTCGACGACCGCCGCGTCCTGGACGGCCGCAACGCGCTCGACCCCGACGTCTGGCGCCAGGCCGACTGGACCTACCGCGCGCTGGGCCGCCCCCGACTCTGACCCCCACGCCTCCCGCCGGAGAGCCCTCGCCCTGCCCCCGGACTCTCGGACCCGGGCACTCCTCCGGCTGGGGACTCTCTGCTGACTCGGGGGCCCTCTTCTGTGTCGGAGGCCGGGGGCCATCGTGGTTCGGCGGCCCTTCCGGGCCCGGGAGCGGGGACTCTTCTGGCCTGAGCCCCTCCTGGCCTGCGGGTCGGCGAACCTCTCGGCCTGGGCGCGTGAGCTCCGGCTGGTCCGGGCCTGGTCCACCGGGGCCGGGGCTTGTCGGATCGCTGCCCGTCGGGCCACGGTCCGCCCGGGGCCGGGGCCGGGGCCGGGGGCCTGGGCCGGGGGCCTGGGCCGGGGCCCGGCTCTTCGGAGCGCGGTCGTCGGCTCCCGGACCCGGCTCTTCGGGACATGGCTGTCGGGGCCCAACTCCTCACAGCCGGCCGGGGGGCGCGCCTCCCTGTCCCCGAGTGACGTGCCGGGCCGCTGCTCCGACCAACCGGGGGTGCGGGGCGCACAGGGCGCGGGGTGCGGGTGCGCCGGTGAACCAGGGGGTCGCGGTGGTCACGGCGCGGGCCCGTCGTTCACGGCGCCGGGCGGACCAGGCGGGTGTCGTACGCCAGGATGACCGCCTGGACGCGGTCGCGGGCGCCGGTCTTGGCCAGGATGCGGTTGATGTGCGTCTTGACCGTGGACTCCGCGAGCCCCAGGCGGACGCTGATCTCGGCGTTGGACCAGCCCTTGCCGACCACCGTGAGAATCTCCCGCTCCCGTTCGGTGAGCGCGGCCAGTCGCGGGTCCAGTCCCACGGGCTCGCCGGTGTCCGCGCCCGGGGCCGGCAGTTGGTCCGCGTACGCGTCGAGCAGGCGACGGGTCACGCTCGGCGCGACCACGGCGTCACCGCTGGCCACCGCGCGAATGCCGGCCAACAGCTCCTCCGGCTGGGCGTCCTTGACCAGGAAGCCGCTGGCCCCCGCCCGCAGGCCGGCGTACGCGTACTCGTCGAGGTCGAACGTGGTCAGGATCAGCACCCGACTGCGGTCGCCGGAGGCGACGATGCGACGGGTGGCCTCCAGGCCGTCCAGGCCCGGCATCCGGACGTCCATCAGGACGACGTCGGGGCGCAGCTCGGCGGTCTTGCGGACGGCTGCGGTGCCGTTGTCCGCCTCGCCGAGCACGGACACGTCGTCCTGGCTCTCCAGCAACATGCGGAACCCGAGCCGCTGCAACGGCTGGTCGTCCACGATCAGGATGGTCGTCACGGCCCGCCCTCCACTCCACGCCCGCTCCCGCCGGCCTCGCCCCCCACACCTTCACCACGCGACACGGCCCCGCCCCGACCAGCGCCCCCACCCTCCGCGCCCTCACCGGCACCCCCGCCACGAGCGACACCCGCCTTCCGAGCGGCGTCCTCGCCGTAGCCGGTACGCCGGCCCCGCACGGCACCTCCGCCCTGGGCGACACCTCCGTCCTGGGCGGTGGGCCCGTCCCGGGCGTCGCCCTCATCCCGGGCGGTACGCCTGCCCCGGGCAGCGCCCTCGTTCTGGGCGTCGCCCTCGTCCCGGTCGGTGCGCCCGTCCTGCGCGGTACGCCCGCTCCGCACAGCGCCGGGGCCCGCCCCTCGCCCTCCGGGCTCCTCCCGCACGGTGGGCGCGGTCAGCGCGTTCCGCGTGGCCAGCGCGGTCGCTGGGGTCCGCGCGTCCGGCGCGGGCGGCGCGTCCCGCGCGGGCGGCCTGGTGAGCGCGTCGTCACGCGAGCTGGTCCCGGGGCCTCGGGGCGTGCTGCCGGGGGTGGGGAGTTCCAGGCGTACGCCCCAGCCGCCGCCCGGGCGGGGGCCTGTCGCGACGGTGCCGTCGTAGAGCGCGGCTCGCTCGCGCATGCCGCGCAGGCCCCGACCGTGACGGTCGGCGGGGTGCTGGTCGCCGGGGTCGCCGGCGGTGTGCGGGAACGGGAACGGTGTCGGGTCCGGGTGGCCGCGCCGCGCGGCGCCCCGTATCGCGCCCGTGTCGGTGACGGCGACGGACAGCGCGTGCGGCGCGTGGGTCACCTCCACGGTGGCCGTGGCTCGTGGGCCGGCGTGCTTGAGGGTGTTGGTCAGGGCCTCCTGCACGACGCGGTACACGGTCAGTTCGCGGCCGGGTGAGCCCGCCGTGGGCGTACCGCACTCGGTCAGGCGTACCGTCAGGCCCGCCGCCCGCACCCGTTCGACGAGGCCGCCGAGGTCGGCGAGCGTGGGCTGCGGGCCCAGCTCGGGGTCGACCCGCGCGTCCGGACGGTCGTCGCGCAGCACGCCCAGCAGTCTGCGGAGCTCGTCCAGCGCCTGCCGGCTGGTGGTGCCGATCGCCTCCAGCGCCTGGGCCGCGCGCTCGGGGCTCTTGCGCGCGGCGTACGAGCCGCCGTCGGCGAGGCTGGTGATGACCGAGAGGTTGTGGCCGATGATGTCGTGCATCTCGCGGGCGATACGGGTGCGTTCGGCGGCGGTGGCGAGCTGGGCCTGCTGGTCGCGTTCGACCTCAAGCTGTCGGGCCCGCTCCACGAGCGAGGCCGTGTACGCGCGGCGGCTGCGGACCACGATGCCGAGCAGGGCCGCCACCAGGCTGGCCGTGACGGTGGAGAGGAACGCCTGTGTCCAGTCGCCGCTGGGCCAGCGCGTCGCGCTCAGCGCGGCCTGGGCGACGGTCAGCGCGCCGGCGATCGTCAGGGCTCGGCTCGGCAGCCGCAGCGCGATGTGGAACAGCACCATCAACTGCCCCAGCTGGCCGACCTGGAGCCGCGTACCCACCCACGCGTCCACCAGGCCGATCGCCGTCATGGCGTAGAACGCGGCCAGCGGGCGTCTGCGGTGCCACAGCAGCGACAGGACGAAGCCCGCCGCCATGACCGCCACCAGCGCGACCGGCACCGTGCCCGAGTGGGCGATCCGCCGCCAGTTGCCGCCGCCCACGTCCACGCAGGCCCCGAGGGCGAAGATCGACGTCAGAAACAGGTCCCAGGCCACCGGGTAGCGCGCGTCGAGATCGCGCGCCCGCCGCGCGACCCCGTGCGCCAGTCGGATCGGATACGGGCCGCTCGGCGTCCACGCCGGAGCCTCTCCCCCCGCACTCATCCCCGCGTCCCCCTTCTCGTCGTTCGCTCCTCGTCGGTCGCCTCCGCACCGGTCCGCCGGCGGCCCACGCCGCCCCGCCGGGCCCCACCGGGCCGCCCGGCGCTGGTGGTCTGGGCGTCACTCGTACGGGCCCATCCTCTCTTCCGCGCGTCGCCCGCCCGCCGCCTTGGGACGACGCGCGGCGGCGCCCACCGCACGGGGTCGGCCGGTGCCCGGGGCCGGCGAGTGTACGGGCATCCGGACGCCCGGCTCATACGTCCCGGCGCCGCAACAGCAGGGCCGCCGCCGCCAGCGTGGCCGCCACCCAGCAGCACAGGGCGAGCAGGGCGGCGCCCGGGGCCAGCAGGTCCGGGTTGTGGTGCACGGTCGTCAGGGCCTGCGCGGCCTGGCTCGGCATGCAGGCGACGATGTCGCCCACCGCACCGTACGGCAACAGTCCGACCACCTCGGGCAGGACGAGCACCGCGCCGATGTACGCGCCGATCGCTCCCGGGATGCTGCGCAGCAGCGCGCCCAGGCCCAGGCACAACAGGCCCTGGAGCGCGATGCCCACAGCCGCGCCGGCTATCGCGCGGGCCACGCCCGGGTCGCCGATACCGGCTTCCATGTCCGTTCCCGACAGGAAGACCTGGGCGAGGGGGAAGGTCGCGAAGACGGTCACCAGCGTGATCACGAGGGCCACGCCACCGAAGACGGCCGTCTTGGCCCACAGCACGGGCAGTCGGCGTGGCACGGCGGTCAGGGTGGCCCGGATCATCCCCGACGCGTACTCCCCGGCGGTGACCAGCACGCCGAGCACGGCGATGGTGAGCTGCCCGAACTGTGTGCCGAGCAGGGTGAACTCGACGGGTTCGATGTCGTCGTCGCCGCTGCCCGTCTCGTACGTACCGGCGACGATCGCGCCGAGGGCGACGGTGACCAGCAGGGTGGCGGCGAGCGCGATCCAGGTCGAGCGCAGCGACCACAGCTTGGACCACTCCGAGCGGAGCACGCGTGGCCAGGTGACGCGGTAGTCGGGGCTGGGGTCCGCGCTGTCGTGCGGGGCGGCGGGCCGGGGCGGGGCGACGAGGTCGCCGGAGGAGGCGCTCACGCGGCGGCTCCCCGCGAGGCGTCGGTTCCGTGCGGGCCGGTGGCGCCCGGTGGGGCCGTGGCACCCGGCGGGGCCGTGGCGGGTGGAATCCCCTGACGGTCGGTGGACTCGGCGTGCGCGGCGTACTCCACCGCGTCCCGCGTCAGCTCCATGAACGCCTCCTCCAACGACGCGCGTCGCGGGGTGAGTTCGAAGACGGGGATGGCGTGCGTCGCCGCGACGCGTCCGATGCGCTCCCCGTCGGCTCCGGTGACGCGCAGCGTGTCCGGGCCGTGGTCGGCGATGTGCACGCCGGGACCCGCGAGAAGCGCGCGCAGGCGGTCCGTCTCCGGCGAGACGACCGTGACCTCCCCGACCCCCGCGTCCTGGACGAACTGTCGCATCGTGGTGTCGGCCAGCAACCGACCCCGACCGATGATGATCAGGTGCTCCGCCGTGAGGGCCATCTCGCTCATCAGGTGTGACGAGACGAAGACCGTACGGCCCTCGGCCGCGAGGGACTTGAGCAGGTTACGTATCCACAGCACGCCTTCCGGGTCGAGTCCGTTGACCGGCTCGTCGAGGATGACCGTGGCCGGGTCGGCCAGCAGCGCGGCGGCGATGCCCAGCCGCTGCCCCATGCCCAGGCTGAAGCCCTTGACCCGCCGGTCGGCCACCTCACCGAGCCCCACCCGGTCGATGACGGCGGTCACCTGGCGGCGCGGGATGCCGTGGGTGTGCGCGAGTGCCGTGAGGTGTCCGCGAGCCGAGCGCCCGGGGTGGATCGAGCGGGCCTCCAGGAGCGCGCCGGCCGCCCGCAGGGGCGCGCGGTGGCCGACGTAGGCGCACTCGCCGATGGTGGCCCGGCCGCTGGTGGGGGCGTCCAGGCCGAGCAGCATCCGCATCGTGGTGGACTTGCCGGCGCCGTTGGGGCCGAGGAACCCGGTCACCGTGCCCGGCCGCACGGTGAAGGTCAGATCTCGCACGACGGTCTTCTCGCCGTACCGTTTGGTGAGCCCGTAAGCCCTGATCATCGCCGCACTTCCGATCGTCCTGTCCACCTCGCCCGCTGGCCTCGCCGTGAGCGTCGGTGGTGTCCTGACACGCGCACGGGGCTCCGCCCTGCCGCGCGGGCCCGCACCTCCTGCGGCCCACATCTGACGGTAGGCATCGGGCGCCTCGCGACCGTCAGCCCACGGTTGGCCGCCGATGGAAGTGGCGTAGTACCGGGGTACGACGGGACCCTGAGAAGCGACAGGGCGGCAGGGCCAGGCGCCGGCACGGAGTGCCGGAACAGGCGCTGGCCGGAGCGGGCGCCGACCGGGCAGCCGCTCAACCCGGCGATGTCACTCGCTGACGGCGATCGCGGCCAGGTGCTGGAGCGAGTGGGACAGGTGGTCCAGGCCGAACAGGGGGAACGCGAGGTACTCCCGGATGGACGGCGGCACCGCCGTCCAGTCGTAGGTGAGCGTCACCTCCGTCCCGGAGGGGCCGAGGGGCACAAGGTCGTACCGCCAGAACCAGCCCCCGAACGTCACCTGGCCGTCCTCCCCCTCCTCTCCCGTCAACCAGCCGATGGCGCGCGGCGCTTCGTGGACGTGGACCTTGTTGGCCACCTGGTAGTCCCCGTCAGGGTGGTTGGCGTGGTACATGCCCATCCGGAAGATCTGTCCGACCTCGGTCAGCGGTGCCGGGTCGACGGGTTTCCGCACCCAGCCGGTGCCGTCGATCGCGGCGTGCGTCGCCGGGTCCGCCAGCACGGCGAACACCCGCTCGGCGGGCGCGGCGACCCTCAGGCTGACGCTCACGTACTCCCGGTCTTCCGGCCGGCTCGTCTCCCGCTCCTTCTCCTGGTCCACGGCGTACACGCTCCTTGTCATCCCGCCCGCTCCCGGTCTCGCGCGGCTACGGAACCCGCCGCGCCACCTGTCAACGAGGGACCCCGCGCCCACGCGTCGCGCGGGCGCGGCCCGACACCGGGGCGCGTGTGGGCGCGCCGCGGGCGGCGGGCGCGGGCGGGGAAACCCCGCGAGCCGGGAGCACTCCTGGCGGTACGCGATGGGTTCGCACGCGATGTGGCTCGCCGTGAGCGTAGGGGGCGGCTCTGACGCCGGCCGGCGCCAGCCGCCGAGGCGAGCCCGGCACCAGGTCACCAGACGGGGCCCCCACCAGGCACGTCCCCGCCCCGCCGCACGATGAACGCCGGGATCGCCGCGACCGCGGCCCCGAGCGCGGCGGCCAACGCCACCTCACCGACGACCGCGGCGGTACCGGCCCAACGCCGGCGATGGACACCGTGTCGGTGTGCGTGCCGGCAGGCATGGTCGCGGGGGCAGCGGGTCGCGGGGGCCACGGACACGTCGTCGTCGGTGACCCAGCCGCCGTCGGCGATGATCGTCAGTTCCTCCGGCTCGCTCCCCACCAGTGGTTGTTGGTCGACGGCCAGGACGCGGTGCGCGTTCGGCGGTGTCAGGCCGAGCGCGTCGGAGACGCGGCCCGCGGCGGCGGTGACGTGCTCGCCGGGCCGTAGCAGCACGCTCGGTACCTGCCAGGGCCCGCCACCGTCACGCACCTGCAGCACGTGCGGCCAGCCCGCCGCCAGGTCGCCTGGGCGCGCGGGATCGCGTGGTCGCCACACCAGCAGGGTCACCCGCACCTGTCGCCCGGTCACGAGACACCGCCCGCGCTCCGGCGCAGCGCCGCCAGGTCCAGGCCGCACTCCTCGGGGGCCCTGCCGTCGGTGGTCATGACGCCGGCCGTGTCCGCCCCGTCCGACCAGAAGAACGCGCCCGCTCCCGCCAGCGCGTCCAGCGCGAGCCGCGCGCGGCGGGCGTTGGGCCGCAGGTCACCACGGTCCAGCCCACCCGGATCGAACAGGCTCAGCTCGTACGCGTACTGAAAGTCCCGGTCCGTCACGGGCACCCAGCCCGCGTCCGGGCCAGCCGCCCCCGGACCAGCGAGGAAGAACCGCAACACACAGCCCCGCACGGTCCGTACGGCGTGCTCCCCGGTCAACACGGCCTCTCGCGGGCCGAGGCCGGGCGGGATGGCAGGGCTCGACACGGCGGGCGCACGCCCCCCGACGCGAGCGCGGGGCGGCTGTTCACCCGACGCCCGTCGACGGACTTTCGTGGTCCTGGTGTGCTTCACCGTGAGGCTCGTTTCTGGCAGATACTTCCGGCGCTGGCGAACAGCGCGCGCGTGCGGCACTCCACGACCACTCCGGCGCGATCACTATCCGCCATCGGACGATCACCAGAATTGCTCACTCCTCGGACGTCGCGCCCCCGATAGCGAGACGTCCGCGACAGCCCCAACTACCGTACGAGAAAGCCCAGAAGTCCATGGGGGATCTATTGAATACTGCCTTGCAGGGCGCTGTGGACCGCAAGAACCTGTCAGCTCGCCAACTGGCCACGCGGATCGGTGTCACCCCGAAGACCGTGGAACGATGGATCGCGAACGACGCCCTCGTTCCTCATGCGAGAAACGCCACCGATACCTGCCGTGTGCTGGGGGTTGAACGAAGCATGTTGTGGCCCACCGCCGTGCGGAGCGCCGTGAAAACGGGTTCTGACCGAGAAGTCGTCGCCGTCTACCCGTACCGTTCCGCGTGCCCTTCCACCACCTGGGCAGAGTTGATTTCCCGAGCGCGCGAGGAAATCACGTTCGCCGGGTTCACGAACTACTTCCTCTGGACCCAGCAGCCCCAGTTCGCGCGCACCATCACGGAGAAGGCGCGTTCCGGCTGCCGTGTGCGCTTCCTGCTGGGAGACCCGGACAGCGTCACGACCCGGCAGCGGGAGGCGGTGGAGAACAACGCGCTCAGTGTCTCGGCGCGTATCGGAGTCACGCTCGCCGAGCTGGCAAAACTGGCGGACAGTGGCGTCGAGGCGCGCTTCAGCAGCGCGGCCGACGCCCCGTCACACATCGCCCTGAGCGTCTTCCGTTTCGACGACGAGGCACTCGTCACGCCCCACCTCGCCACGGGGGCCGGCCACGACTCTCCCCTTCTTCATCTACGCCGCCACGCGACAGAGGGCATGTTCGACCGCTTCTGCCAGCACCACGTGGAACAGGTCTGGGAGCGCGGCCGGGTGACACCGGGCGACTGAACGCGTTCTGGTGGTCGCGGAAAGCGCCGCCCCGCATTCGCCGGGCGGGGGCCGGGTCTGGCACCGCCCGGGCACGGGGACACTCTCCCCATGACCCGCACCACGGCGGAGAACCCGCCGACGCCCGGAGAGAACATCGCCGTACTCCGCAAGGCGCGAGGCATAGGGCAGGCCAAGCTCGCGAAGCACAGCGGGTTTACGGTGAGCTATCTCAGCAAGGTCGAAACCGGCCTGCGCCCCGCGACTCCCCAGTTCGTGACGGCCGTCGCGGCTGCGCTCCGCGTGACGACGGCCCGGGTGTACGGACAGCCGTTCGCGGACACGTCGCAGCAGGCCGAGGGGCTCGACGCACTGCGCGCGGCCGTTCGCCGTCACACGCTGCCCCGGGAGGACGCGCTGCCGCCCGGAGCCCTGCTCAGCGCCGTGCGCGAGGCGGTCGATCTGCGGGCCCAGGCGCGCTACCTGGACCTGCTGGCGTTGCTGCCCACGCTGCTGGGCAAGGTCACTGCCAGCGCGTTCGAGGCGCCCGGCGACGCGACGGCCTGGGCTCAGGTGGCGGACCTGTACGGATGCGCCTACGGCGTTGCCCACCGGCTCGGGCAGGCCGACCTCGCCGACATGATCGTCTCCCGGCAGATGTGGGCCGCCCGCCAGACGTGGGCACCGGATGCCGAGGCCGCCGCGGCGTGGAACGAGGCCGGGACGTACCAGAGCGCCGGACAGTACGACGACGGTCTGGCGATCATCGAGCGGGCCATCAGCGGCTACGAACGGGCGACGCGCACCCTGGGGACCACGCCCGAGCGGCTGGTCTCCCTCGGCTCGTTGCACCTGCGGGGCGTCGTGCTGGCGTCGCGGTACCGGGACCTCGCGGCCACCCGGGTGCACGTCACCAAGGCCAAGGCGCTGGCCGAACAACTACCCAGGGACGTACTGGCACACAACCTGACATTCGGGCCGGGCAACGTCGCCCTCTACGAGTTGGCCGCGCAGATCGAACTGGACAGACCGGCCGACGCCGTGCGGATGGCGACGCCCCTGCTGAGGACACCGCCGGCTGGCCTGCGCCCCACGCGGGTGGGGCGGCTGGCCATCGACGCCGCCCGCGCCCACCTGGCGGTACGCGAATACGAGGAGGCCGAGCGGGCGCTGGCGCAGGCGTTCACCGTGGCCCCGGAAATGGCGTCGGTCCATCCGATGAGCCGTGAGGTGATCCGCGTCCTCTTCGTCCTCAACCAGCGGGCGCGGCCGGGCCTGTTGAGGATGGCACGCGAGGTCGGTCTGACGGCCTGATCGTCGCGCGACCTCCCCGGGTGACCACCGACCGGGAAGACCGACGGCCGCGGGCTCTGCTCCCGGCCACTCCAACGCCCCGCACGACTGGCCGCCCCCGCCAGGTGCGCCGGTCCTCAGGCCGGGTCGGTCACCCCGTCGCCCCGTCGAGCGCCGCGAACGTCGCGATGGAAGGGCCCCTGCGGGTGCGGATGTCGCGGGCGGTCTCCTCGGCTGCGCGGAGCACGCGGACCGCGTTCTGCCAGGTCAGCTTGGCGAGGTCGGCCTCCGACCAGCCGCGGTCGAGGAGTTCGGCTATGAGGGTGGGGTAGCCGGAGACGTCGGCCAGGTCGGCGGGGGTGAAGGCGACGCCGTCGTAGTCGCCGCCGATGCCCAGGTGGTCGATGCCGGCGACCTCGCGCATGTGGTCCAGGTGGTCGGCGACCGTCTTGGCGGTGGCCAGCGGGCGCGGGTTCGCCGCCTCGAACGCGCGCTGGACGCGCAGGCCCTCGGCCGAGGTGTCCAGCGGGTGGAGGCCGTTGGCGCGCATGTTGGCGTCGGCGGCCAGGGTCCACTCGATGGCCTCGGGCAGGATGAACTTCGGTACGAACGTCACCATCGCGACGCCGCCGTTGGCGGGCAGGCGCTCCAGTACGTCGTCGGGGATGTTGCGGACGTGGTCGCAGACGGCCCGTGCCGAGGAGTGCGAGAAGAGGACCGGGGCCTCACTGGTACGCAGTGCGTCCCGCATGGTGGTGGGTGCCACGTGGGAGAGGTCGACGAGCATGCCCAGGCGGTTCATCTCGCGCACGACCTCGTGGCCGAAGGGGCTGAGCCCGCCCACGCCGGGGTCGTCGGTGGCCGAGTCGGCCCAGGGCACGTTGTCGTTGTGCGTCAGGGTCATGTACCGCACACCCAGTTCGTACAGCGCGCGCAGCGTGCCCAGCGAACAGTCGATGGAGTGGCCGCCCTCGGCGCCCATCAGGGAGGCGATGCGGCCCTCGGCGCGGGCGGTCTCCATGTCGTCGGCGGTGAGCGCGAGGCGCAGATCGTCGGGGTAGCGGTCGACGAAGCGGCGTACCACGTCGATCTGCTCCAGGGTCGCGCTGACCGCCGTGTCCCCGGCGTAGTCGGAGCGTACGAACACCGACCAGAACTGGGCGCCGAGACCGCCGGCCCGCATCCGGGGTATGTCGGTGTGCTGGTGGGCGCTCAGGTCACTGGCGAGGTCGCGCTCGTCGAGGTCGTAGCCGACCTGGCGCAACGCCCAGGGCAGGTCGTTGTGACCGTCGACCACCGGGTGCGCGGCGAGCAGTTCGTGGGCGCGGGCCAGCAGGTCCGGGGCGGGGGCGACCACGGCCGGCCCCGAGTCCGACTGCCGCCCGTCGTTGACGCCTTCACGTGACACGGCCACTCACATCCCCATCGTCGCTGTAGCTGGCGTTGACATCGTTTCCGCGGGTGCTGGGTACCCCGCCGTAGTCGCACGTTAAACGAAGGGTCGCACCCCGGCCAACGCGGAGCTCGGCGTTCCGCAGCGGGCCCGGAGGCGGCGTTCGGGGGCGGATCGTCGGCCGGACCGGGGGCGGTGTCGCGCGGCTGGTGGGACGGGAACGGCGACGCGGGGCCGGTGGTGCGGAGGGGATCACGCGCGGGCAGTGGCGCGAAGGCCGGCGGCGCGCGGACGGGCCCCCGCCCCCGTCGGCCGCCTTGTGCGGTCGGGCGGCCCTGCCGCCACGGCAGCCCGCCGGCCACCCGGTGCCGCCGCCCCACGTCGGCTGGCGGCGACGCGGCCGCCGAGGGCGACGGTGCCCGGCACAGCGGCACCCGAGGGCCCCGTACGCGACAGCGAGGACCCGCGGGGCCCGGCGCTGGCGGCGCCACGCCCGCGCGTGGCGGCACGACCACCCGGCGGCGGAGACCGCCGCTACTTGCCGAAGCCGAAGCCGCCGGAGCCCTCGACGCGGGCGCGCAGGCGCTTGCCCTTGTCGGTGGCCTGCTCGTTCAGCTCTTCCTGGAACTGCCGCATGCGCGCGAGCAGGTCCGGGTCGTGCGCGGCGAGCACGCGGGCCGCGAGCAGGCCCGCGTTGCGCGCGCCGCCGACGGAGACCGTGGCCACCGGGACGCCGGCCGGCATCTGCACGATGGACAGCAGCGAGTCCATGCCGTCCAGGTACTTCAGCGGCACCGGTACGCCGATGACCGGCAGCGGCGTGACGGAGGCCAGCATGCCCGGCAGGTGGGCCGCGCCGCCCGCGCCGGCGATGATCGCCTTCAGGCCACGGTCGGCCGCTCGCTCCCCGTACGCGATCATCTCGCGCGGCATGCGGTGCGCGGAGACGACGTCGACCTCGTATCCGATCTCGAACTCGTCCAGGGCCTTGGCCGCGGCTTCCATGACGGGCCAGTCGGAGTCGGACCCCATGACGATCCCAATGAGCGGCGAAGTCATTCTGTGATCGTTCCTCGCAGGTAACCGGCGGCATGGCTCGCGCGCTCGCGCACGTCGGCCAGGTCGTCGCCGTAGGTATTGACGTGACCGACCTTGCGGCCGGGCTTCACATCCTTACCGTACATATGGATCTTCAGACCAGGGTCGCGCGCCATGCAGTGCAGATACGCCCCGTACATGTCGGGGTAGTCGCCGCCGAGGACGTTGGCCATCACGGTCCACCGGGCGCGCGGGCGCGGGTCGCCCAGCGGCAGGTCGAGCACGGCGCGCACGTGGTTGGCGAACTGCGAGGTGACGGCACCGTCCTGGGTCCAGTGGCCGGAGTTGTGCGGGCGCATCGCCAGCTCGTTGACCAGCACCGCCGGGCCGTCGGGGCCGGTCACCTCGAAGAGTTCGACGGCCAGGTGGCCGGTGACGTCCAGCTCCTCGGCGATCCTCAGGGCGAGCTGCTGGGCGTGGGTGGAGAGCGCCGGGTCCAGCTCCGGGGCGGGGGCGATCACCGTGTCGCAGACGCCGTCCACCTGGATCGACTCGACCACCGGGTAGGCCACGGCCTGGCCGTGCGGGGAGCGCACCACGTTGGCCGCCAGCTCGCGCACGAAGGGGACCTTCTCCTCGGCCAGCACCGGCACGCCCGCGCGGAACGGCTCGGCCGCCTCGGCCTCGCTCCGGGCGATCCACACGCCCTTGCCGTCGTAGCCGCCGCGCACCGTCTTCAGGACGACGGGGAAGCCCTCGCCCTCGGCGGCGAAGCGGGCGACGTCGGCGGGGTCGGCGACGATCCGGTGCCGTGGGCACGGGACGCCGATGGCCTCCAGCCGGGCGCGCATCACCCCCTTGTCCTGGGCGTGCACCAGCGCCTCCGGGCCGGGCCGCACCGGGATGCCATCGGCTTCCAGGGCGCGCAGGTGCTCGGTCGGCACGTGCTCGTGATCGAAGGTGATCACATCGCACCCTTGTGCGAAGCTACGAAGGGTGTCGAGATCGCGGTAGTCACCGACGACCACCTCGCCGACGACCTGCGCCGCGGAGTCCGTCGGGGTGTCGCTGAGGAGCTTGAACCTGACGCCGAGGGGGATGCCCGCCTCGTGCGTCATACGTGCGAGCTGGCCGCCGCCGACCATGCCAATTACGGGGAACGTCACCCACCCAGGGTAGCCGTACCAGGCGGAGACCCCCGTTGACGCTGGTAGGAACCTCCAAGGCCGGCCCGGTCGGTGATCCGCGATATCTGGACGCGGCCCCGGCGACGGCTGGTTAGCATGAAGCAGATGGAGTAATGCCGGCAACCGCGATACGGAGTATGACGATCACTATGAGTGAACGGCGCGTGCTGCGTACGCGGCTGGAACTGCTGACGCGCGAGGTCGCCAAGTTCGGGGCGGTGGGCGGTGCGGGCCTGCTCGTCAATCTCGCGGTGTTCAACCTGGTCCGGCACCTGACCGAGCTGCCCGTGGTGCGCGCGAGCGTCCTGGCGACCGTGGTCGCCATCGCCTTCAACTACGTGGGCTTCCGGTACTTCACCTACCGGGACCGCGACAAGAGCGGCCGGGGCAAGGAGATGACCCTCTTCCTGCTCTTCAGCGCCATCGGCCTGGTCATCGAGAACGGCGTGCTCTACACGGCGACGTACGGCTTCGACTGGGACACCCCGCTCCAGAGCAACGTCTTCAAGTTCCTCGGCATCGGCATCGCGACCCTCTTCCGCTTCTGGTCGTACCGCACCTGGGTCTTCCGCGCGCTGCCCGCCCGCGAGGCGGTGCAGACGGCCGAGTCGTTCCTCACCACCACGCCGGAGCAGCGCGAGCGCGCCCAGACCGCCCGCGCCAAGTAACACCCCCCGCCCCGGCATCCGCGCACCTCCCGTACGCACCGGCCCCGACGCCCGTCGCACGCGTCGGTGGTCGCCGCCGCCCCCGCTCACCCCTCGTGCGCGGCCTCGGCCTCGCGGCTGAGGAACAGGGCGAAGATCGGCGGCTGCTGCTGGAGGAGTTCCAGCCGGCCGCCGTCCGCCTCGGCCAGGTCGCGGGCGACGGCGAGGCCCAGTCCGGTGGAGTTGCGCCCGCTGACGGTGCGCTCGAAGACGCGGGCACCCAGGTCGGCGGGGACGCCCGGCCCCTCGTCGGAGACCTCGACCACCGCCTGGTTGCCGGTGACGCGGATGCGCAGGGCGACCGTGCCGCCGCCGTGCATCAACGAGTTCTCGATGAGCGTGGCCAGCACCTGGGCCACCGCGCCCGGCGTGCCGACCGCCCGCAGCCCCTTCTTGCCGGAGCGGACGATGGCCCGGCCCTCGCTGCGGTAGGCCGGACGCCACTCCTCGATCTGCTGCTTGACGACCTCGTCCAGGTCGAAGGCGACGGCGGAGCCCGAGCGCGGGTCGCGCGAGTTGGTCAGCAGCCGCTGCACGACGTCGGTCAGCCGCTCCACCTGCGTCAGCGCGATCGTCGCCTCCTCCTTGACCGTCTCCGGCTCGTCGGTGAGCGTGATCTCCTCCAGCCGCATGGACAGCGCGGTCAGCGGCGTCCGCAACTGGTGCGAGGCGTCGGCGGCCAGGCGCCGCTCGGCGGTCAGCATCCGCGCGATGCGCTCCGCGCTGCCGTCCAGCACGTCGGCGACCCGGTCCAGCTCGGGCACCCCGTACCGGCGGTGCCGGGGGCGCGGATCGCCCGAGCCCAGCCGCTCGGCGGTCTCGGCCAGGTCGGTCAGGGGCGCCACCAGCCGGTGCGCCTGCCGGACGGCCAGGATCACGGCCGCCGCGATGGCCAGCAGCGCCACCGCCAGGATGATCAGCAGGGTGCGGCCGATCTCGCGGCCCACGGTGCCGTGCGACTCCTCGACCCGGACGGTCACGCCCTGCGCGCCGTGCTCCTCGGCCGCGATGACGCCGCCCGAGGGGCGGTCGCCGATCTCCAGCGGGGCGGCCCGGCGGGGCAGGGTGATCCGGGCGTAGCGGTCGGTGGTGATCTGTTCGCTGAGCACCTTGGGGGTGACGGCCTCGCCGCCGATGAGCCGCCCGTCGACGATGCTGAGCAGCCGCAGGGCCTCGGACTCGACGCTCTCCTGCGCGCTGTTCTCGATGGTGCGGGTCTCCACGATGACCAGGGAGACGCCGAAGACGGCGATGACGACGAGCACCACCGCGAGCGTGGAGTTGATCAGACGGCGACGCATGGGCCCACGACCGTGTTCGGATCGGTGTTCGGTTCAGTTCTCTTCGGTCTTCGACAGGCTCGTCACGGCCGCTAGTTCTTCTCGAAGCGGAAGCCCACGCCGCGCACCGTGGCGATGTAGCGCGGGTTGGCGGCGTCGTCGCCCAGCTTCTTGCGCAGCCACGAGATGTGCATGTCGAGCGTCTTGGTCGAGGACCACCAGGTGGTGTCCCAGACCTCGCGCATGAGCTGGTCGCGCGTGACGACGCGGCCCGCGTCGCGGACCAGGACCCGCAGCAGGTCGAACTCCTTGGCGGTGAGCTGGAGCTCCTCGTCGCCCATCCAGGCCCGGTGCGACTCGACGTCGATCCGCACCCCGTGGGTGGCCGGCTGGGGCTGCTGGGCCTCGACGGCGCCCCGACGCAGCAGGGCCCGCACGCGGGCCAGCAGTTCGGCGAGACGAAAGGGCTTGGTGACGTAGTCGTCGGCGCCGGCGTCCAGGCCGACAACGGTGTCCACCTCGTCGGCGCGGGCGGTGAGCACCAGTACGGGGAAGCCATGGCCCTCGTTACGCAGCCGCCGACAGACCTCCAGGCCGTCCATGCCCGGCAGGCCGAGGTCGAGGACGAGCAGATCGACGCCGCCTTGCAGCCCCGCGTCCAGCGCGGTGGGTCCGTCCTGGCGCACCTCGACCTCGTACCCCTCGCGGCGCAGAGCGCGGGCGAGCGGCTCCGAGATGGACGCGTCATCCTCGGCGAGCAGTACTCGGGTCATGCGGGAATGGTAGTCCGCGACCGGCCAGGAGGGGGCCGGGCCTGCGACTTCATCTCGCCGGATGCCTCGGCGCGCACCGGCCGCGACGCCGCGACGCCCGGGGCGCGAGCGCGTGCCGCGCCGGGTGGGGCACGGCGGTCACGGGGCCGGGCCCGTCGACCGGGGGCGCCGTTCCCCGGGGGCGCGGACCCCGCGCGAGGGTCACGCCCTCCCGCCCGGTCACGCTCGGTGGCGCCGGCGGCTGAGGGGCGCGCGCCCGTATCGCTCACATCACGTTCACAGCACGTTCGCACCTCGTTCGCGATCACTCGACACCCCGGGACCGCGGGGGCGCGCGGCCGACCGCGCCTTTCGCGCCGATTCCTCCACGCGGCGGCGGCCCTTCCGAGGCCTCAACCACCCGTCGGTCGGAGCCCGTTGTCCCGCTGACCTGACACGGGGCATTCAGGGCGGAGTACACCGCTATCAGGCCACCGTGAGCGGGTGCCGAGATCTCCTCGAACGGAAGGCGAAAAGTTGCGACTATGTGTCGTGAGTTACGTCTCATCGCCTTCCATTCGTGCCCCGCGTCTGGCGTATGGTGACGGAACGTCTGTAGCACTGCCCCGAGACCTTTGGATCGCAAGACGCGCCAAGGGTTTCTGGTGTGTGCGGGACTGGAGCCACCAGCCCTGTTCGAGCACAGTGAATGACCTGCCGGCCGGGTCCGCCGCGCGCCTCACGCGTGGAGGGCGCGGAGCCCGGCGGTGTCGCCGTCCTCTCGGTTCCCCCCCATGGGTACCGCCGCCGCGCCACGCGGTGGTGGGCGACGCGTCGTCGATGCCGGCTACCCGACCGGGCGCGTGATCTTGATTCCGGCTAGCCGTCTTGGCCTCGCGTCCCGAGCCCCCCAAGGAACATCCATGGCGTCCAGCCTGACGAAGGGCGCGGCCAAGCAGGGAAACCCTGCGGACGGCGGCAAGTCCTTCTTCGGCCACCCTCGCGGCCTGGCCACTCTCTTCATGACCGAGATGTGGGAGCGCTTCAGCTTCTACGGCATGCGGGCCCTGCTCGTCCTGTACTTGATCTCCGGTGGGCCGGACTCGAAGGACGGCAGCCAAGGCGGCGGCCTGGAGATGACGCAGACCAACGCGGTCGCGATCTACTCCGTGTACCTCGCCATGGTCTACCTGCTGGCGATGCCCGGTGGCTGGTTCGGTGACCGCGTGTGGGGGCCGCGCAAGACCGTGGCCATCGCCGCCAGCATCATCATGGCGGGCCACCTGCTGCTGGCCGTGCCCGGCCAGCTCCCGTTCTTCGGCGGCCTGGCGCTCGTCGCGTTCGGCTCCGGCCTGCTCAAGGCCAACATCTCCACGATGGTCGGCCACCTCTACGACGGGCCGGAGGACCCGCGGCGTGACGGTGGCTTCACGATCTTCTACATCGGCATCAACATCGGCGGCTTCGCGGCGCCGCTGATCATCGGCACGGTGGGCCAGGAGGTCAACTGGCACCTCGGCTTCGCCATCGCCGCGCTCGGCATGGGGCTGGGCCTGGCCCAGTTCCTGATCGGCACCCGCCACCTGAGCCCGCTCTCCAGCCAGGTGCCGACCCCGCTGAACATCGAGGAGCGCAAGAGCTGGCTCCGCAAGGGCCTGATCTGGACGGCGGTCACCGCCGCGTTCTACGCCGTGGTCACCCTGACCGGGCACTTCACGCTCAACTGGGCGCTGGTCCCGATCACCGTCGCGGGCCTGGTCATCCCGATCGCGGTACTGACGCGCATCAAGCGTGACAAGGAGCTGACCGACACCGAGCAGACCAAGGTCAGCGGCTACATCTGGTTCTTCGTCGCGGCGGCCGTCTTCTGGATGATCTTCGACCAGGGCGGTTCGACGCTGTCGGCCTTCGCCGAGACGAAGACGGCGGACAACGTCTTCGGCATCCGCTTCCCCTCGTCCTGGTTCCAGTCGGTCAACTCGGCCTGGGTCATGGCCCTCGCCCCGGTGTTCGCGTGGATGTGGCTGGCGCTGGCCCGCCGCAACAAGGAACCCAACACCACGGTGAAGTTCGCCATGGCGCTGGTCCTGACCGGTGCGTCGTTCTTCGTCTTCGTGGTCCCGATGAGCATGGCCAGCGGCGACGGTGGCACGACGGTCAGCCCCGGCTGGCTGCTGTCGATCTACATGCTCCAGACCATGGCCGAGCTGTGCCTGTCCCCGGTGGGCCTGTCGGTCACCACCAAGATGGCGCCGGAGAAGTACGCCAGCCAGATGCTCGGCGTCTGGTTCCTCGCGGTCACCGCGGGCGACTGCACCACGGGTCTGCTCTCCATCGCCGGCGTGGACCTCAGCGGCGTGGGAGTGATCACCGCGGAGGCCACCCTGGCGGTGCTCGCCGGTATCGCCATCTGGATGTACCGCAAGAAGGTCGTCCAGATGATGGGTGACGTCCGCTGACATCCACCCCGCTCGGCCCGCCCCCGGCCGACCGAGCACCCTGACGCACCACCTCACCGAGGGCCCCGACGCACCCGCGCCGGGGCCCTCGGCCGTTCCCGCCACCCGAGCGCCGGGGGGTGCGCCGGGCGGTACGCGGGGCGGTGCGCGGCGCCCCTGTCCACGGCAGGTCGTGGGGGCGCGGGGCGGGGCGGGGGGTGGCGTACGCGGCGTCGGCCCGGCGGAGGTGGGGCGGGGCGGGCGACGCGGAAGCCGGCGGGGGCGACGACGCGTACAGGGGGTTCGGGCCGCTCCGGGGCCGGGAACGCGGGCGGGGCCCCAGACACGCAGCGCGGAGGCCCCGGAGGCCCCGGGGGGCGCGGCGGACGCGGAAGCCGGGCGTACGGCGCGTCGGGCCAGCGGACGCGCCGGCGGGGCGGTTCAGCGCGTCAGGGCCGGGACGTCGCGTAGGGGGCCATGGGAGGCGGCTCGGGGCGCGCGGGGCGGGGCGGCGAGCCCCCGGGGGGCCGAGGGGGCGCGCACGGGGGGAGTGGCGCGCACGGGGCGGTGTGGCCGGCCCGGTGGGGCGGGTCGGGGCGCGGGCGGCGTTGGGCCGCGCGCCGGAGCGGGGCCGGCGTGCGGGGTGGGACACGGGGGCGGTCGGCGGCGGGCGGAGGCCCGGTGGACGTGGGGGGCGCGCTGCGGCGGAGTGGGCGAAACGGGCGGGTCAGCCTGGCGCGGCGAGTTCCGCCCAGACCGTTTTTCCGGCACCGTCAGCGTTCCGTATGACACCCCAGTCGAGGCAGAGGCGCTGCACGATGAACATGCCATGGCCACCAGGACGGCCGGCGCGGTGCGGGGTGCGCGGGGCGGGTGTGCCCGCGCCCCGGTCCCGCACCTCGAGCCGCAGCGACTTGGCGTCGCAGCTCACCCGGAGTTCCTCCGGCCCCTCGGCGTGCAGGCACGCGTTGGTGACCAGCTCCGAGACGACCAGCAACACGTCCTCGGCGGCGGCCCGCTGGTCGGCGGTCGCGGCGGGCAGCCAGCCCCAGTCGCGCAGCGCCTCCCGCGCGAAGTCGCGGGCCCGCGGCACGGCACCACTGGCGTCTATCAGGGCGAGTCGGCGGATCTGTCCGTTCAACGGGCGGGCCGGAGCAGTGGCACCAGCCTCCGGGCCGCGGTCGCCCGGCGAGTACGGCCGCGCGGTGCTCATCAGCGCTTCACCTCACCGATTCACCGAATCAAGGACAGGGACTACCTGTCACATCGAGCAGATTTAGCTGTCTCCTGCCCGGGTGCGGCGTGAGAACACCCACTTATTCGCCCCGGGCTTGTGTGACTCAGGTAACGCACGCATGAAGCGCACGCAACACACCGGTCCCGCCTCACTCGACGAGCGCGGCATCCAGCGTGTCGTGCACCGTGAAGACGGCCTCGGCACCCGTGATCTCGAAGACCCGGGCAACCACGGGGAGCATGCCCGCCAGGTGGACCCCACCCCCGGCCGCCTCGGCCTTGAGCCGCGCCCCGAGGAGCACGTTCAGGCCGGTGGAGTCGCAGAACTCCAACCGCGAGCAGTCCACGACCAGTCGCGACCGCCCGTCGGTGACGCACTGTTCCAGTGGCTCGCGGAGCAGCTCGGCGGTGTGGTGATCGAGCTCACCCGCCGGTGTCACTACCGCGCTCGCCCCCTGGTGTCGTACCTCGACTCGCAGTCGGCCTCTGCTCGTGCTGCCGACCATCCCGCGGTCCATGCACGCACCTCTTCTGGCGTCTCGTGGCTTTCGATTACGCGCCTCGAACCCTACGCCTTCGATACGGCGTGCGGTAGCCGAACAACTGGCATATATCACCAAATACGGACAACACGCACTTGCCACTTCCGGGTCAATGCGGGTAGGCGTAGTAGGACACACCCGAACACGGCCCGGCTTTGGAGGCGCCGCTCACCGCAGCACGACGATATGGCTTCGGCAGCCACATGCCGAGAATGATGGAGGACTCCCATGTCACCCCGGCTCGACGAACCGCGCACCGAACACCATCGGGCCCCCGCCTCGTCGACACCCTCGCCCCAGCGGGCCGAGCTCGCTCCGGCCACGGACGAACCGTCAGGCACGGCGCCGGAAGACCCGGCGTTCGCCGGTCACTTCGACGGCCTGCCCGAGATTCCGCCCTTCGACGAGGTCGGACCGGTCGACGCGAGGGCCCTGTCCAAGACCCTCTTCGAGCGCCTCGAGTCGCTTGAGGAAGGCACGCACGAGTACGCGTACGTACGCAACACCCTGGTCGAACTGAATCTGGCGCTCGTCAAGTTCGCCGCCTCCCGGTTCCGCTCCCGCAGCGAGCCGATGGAGGACATCGTCCAGGTCGGCACCATCGGCCTGATCAAGGCCATCGACCGCTTCGAGCTCAGCCGAGGCGTCGAGTTCCCCACCTTCGCGATGCCGACCATCATCGGCGAGATCAAGCGCTTCTTCCGGGACACGAGCTGGTCGGTGCGCGTCCCGCGACGCCTGCAGGAACTGCGGCTCGACCTGGCCAAGGCCGGCGACGAGCTCGCGCAGAAGCTCGACCGCGCGCCCACCGTGAGCGAACTCGCGACGCGCCTGGACATCAGCAACGAAGAGGTCATCGAGGGCATGGCCGCGAGCAACGCGTACACCGCGAGCTCGCTGGACGCCCAACCGGAAGAGGACGACAGCGAGGGCGCCCTCGCCGACCGCATCGGCTACGAGGACCACGGACTTGAGGGCATCGAGTACGTCGAGTCGCTGAAGCCGCTGATCGCCGAACTCCCGCCGCGCGACCGCAAGATCCTCTCCCTGCGGTTCGTGGCGAACATGACACAGTCGGAGATCGGCGAGGAGCTCGGCATCTCCCAGATGCACGTCTCCCGCCTGCTCTCCCGCACGCTGACCAAGCTCCGCAAGGGCTTGATGCTGGAGGAGTAGCGGCACCGCCGCACACGACGGCGCGCCGGCCACCGTCGGCCGCGCCCCGGAAGCAGGGCCCATCCCGCGCCACGACACGGGAGGGGCCCTGCTCCGTCGTACGGGCCCGGCCCCACCCGCCGCCGGCCCCCGCTTCCCCGGTCTCCGAGGAGGCCGGCCGGTGTGCGCGTACGCCCGACAGCGCGGCGCGCGCGTCTAGGGGCGGACGAGGGCGGCCACACCGGGCAGCGCGTCGAAGGCCGTACGGACGTGGGCCCGCAGGGCCTCCCGCCGCCTCTCGCTCCCGACCGCCGCCCCGTCGTCGTTCGCGGCCGACCACTCCCGGAGCGCGCTGTGCCACGCGGCGACCATCAGGTCCAGCAGCAGGCGCGCGTGCAGCTCGCTGACCTCGCGGCCTTCGGGGAGCCGGCCGAGAACCGCGTGCACCACCGCGTCCGTCACCTCGGCACAGTGCTGGAGGCTGTGCGCGGTCAGGGCGGGTGTGCGGTCGGCGAGGGCGCGGCTGGTCAGAAACCGGTCCTCCCAGCCGTCGGACATGTCCGCGATGGCGTCGATCAGCGCGTCCTCGTACGCGTCCAGCAGCGGACCCGTGAGACGGGCGGCCTCGATCCGGTCCCGGTAGGCGGCCCACAACTCCTTCTCGGGCGCCAGGGCGACGTCCTCCTTCGAGGAGAAGGCACGGAAGAACGTGCGCTTGGAGACCTCCACCTCGTCCACGAGCTGATCGAGCGTGGTGTCCGCGAACCCCCGTTCGGTGAACAGCCGCAGCGCCGACTCCACCAGCGCCTGCCGGGTGCGCAGCTTCTTGCGCTCGCGCAGCGGGAGCCGCCGTGCGGGGTCGGGCGGGGTGGCGTGGGGGGCGTCGGAGTCGGCGGCTGCGGCGGTCATGCGGGAAGTCTACCCAGCCCATCGCGCCGAAGAGGCAAGAGCCCCTTGCAGGCTTATGCCACTCAGTGGCACTATCTCGCTGCCGGGGCGTCGGCCCCGGACGAACGAGGAAGCGAGTGAGCCATGCGCGCATGGACGATCGACCACGGCGCCCCGGGCGGGCTGCGCCTGACGACGGCCCCCGACCCGACGCCGAACCCCGGGCAGGCCCTGGTCCAGGTGACGGCGTTCTCCCTGAACCGGGGCGAAGTGGACGCCGTCATACCGGAGGGCGCGGCGGGCGCGGTGCCCGGCTGGGACGCGGCGGGCACCGTCGTACGGGCCGCCGCCGACGGCTCGGGCCCGGCCGTCGGCGCCCGGGTGGTGACCCTCGCCGACGGTGGCGCGTGGGCGGAGCTGCGGGCCGTGGACACCGAGCTCATCGGCGCGGTCCCCGACGGCGTGGACCTGGCGGCGGCGAGCACCCTGCCGGTGGCCGCCGGATCGGCGCTGCGCGCGCTGCGCCGGATGGGCGCCGTGCTGGGCCGCCGCGTCCTGGTCACCGGCGCGGGGGGCGGCGTGGGGCGGTTCGCCGTCCAGCTCGCGGCCCTGGGTGGCGCCCATGTCGTGGCGACCACCAGCACTCCGGCGCACGTCGAGGCGCTGCGCGCGCTGGGCGCCGCCGAGGTCTGGCTCACCGGGCCGACGACCGGCGACCGGGGCACGGCCGAGGGGCCGCCGGCGGGTGCCGACGGCGTCAGCGACCCGGGCGGGGAGGCGGGCCTGGTGCCCAGCGGACCGGTGCACGGGGCGATCGAGGTGGTGGGCGGCGATCAACTCGTGGCCGCCTACGCGGCGCTGGGGGCACACGGCACGCTGGTCTCGGTGGGCCACTCGGCCGGCACCGGCGAGTCCTTCCCGCTCGGCGCGTTCCTCGCCACCGAGGGCCGCCACGACCGCGCGCTCACCACCTTCTACCTGCTCCAGGACGCGGCGCGCCTCGGCGAGGACCTGACCTGGCTCAGCCACCTGCTCGCCCGGGGCGCCCTGGACCCGCAGATCGCCTGGCGCGGCGAGTGGACCCGCGTCCCCGAGGCCGCGCGGGCACTCGCGGACCGCCGCGTCCCGGGCAAGGCGGTCCTGGAGCTGCCGGCCTAGCGGGGGCCCGGCTCCGACGGGGACCGGGCTGGCGGAGCCCGGCCCCCGTCGGAGCGCCTTGACTCGCCACCCGCGTGGGGCCGTTGGCGCGCGGGTTGGCGGGCGCGGGTGGGTGGCTGCCGGCGCGTGGTGGGTGGGGGCGTGGGGGGTATGGGCGTGGGCCGCGACTTCCGGCACGTGAGGGATGGGCGTGGAGGGGGCTGGCGCGTCGCGGAGGGAACACGGCACGCGGGAGCGTGGGCGCGCGGGCATGGGCGCGCGGCTGCCGACACGTGGCGAGGTGAGGCGTGGTGGTGCTGATGCGTCGTGGGCGGGGTGCGGGCGCGGACACGCGGTGACCGGCGCGTGGTGAGTGAGGCGCGGGCGGCGGGCGTGGACGTGCGAGCGCCGGCACGCGGTGGGCGGTGTGGGCGTGCGACTGCCGGCCGTGACGCGGGTGCGTGGGCCCGGTGGCCGTGGGGGCTCAGGGGGCGCGCCGCGTTGGCGGCTGGCGCGTGGCGCCCTGGCGGGGCGCGGGGTGGGTGCGGCATCACCGGTACGCGGCTGGCGGCGCGCGGTGGTCGACACCAGACGGTCAGGGCCTCGGGACGGGCTGACTCAGGGCGGGGCCGGCGCCCCTGGGGGCGAGCGCGGCGGCGCGCCCGCGACGGATGCCGGGGGCCGAGGCGCGCGCGGGCTCTCCGGGAGGCGCGGGCTCTCCGGGGCGGCGGGGTGGGTGGCTTACGGGGTGGTGGCGCCCGCTTCTCCGGGGGTGGTCGGGTCGGTGACGCCGGCCGCGTCCAGCAGGGTGCGGGCCGCCGCGCGGGCCTGGCGGGCCGGGGCCGGGGAGCCGGTGAGGGCGGCCGTGGTGGTGGCGCCCTCGGCGAGCAGGGCGAGTTGGTCGGCCAGCGGTCCGGGGGCCGCCGCGCCCGTGGCGGCGGTGAGTTCGCCCAGGTAGGCGCGTACCGCCGCCTTGTGGGCGCGCGCCGCCTCGGCGACGGTCGGCGAGGTGCCGCCCAGTTCGGCGAAGCAGTTGACGAAGGCGCACCCCCGGAAGTCCGGCTCGGCGAACCACTGGTGCAGCCAGTCGAAGACCGCCAGCAGCCGCTCGCGGGGAGTGGGCCGGGCGTCGGCGTAGTGGACGAGCGCCGCGCGCCAGGCGTGGTCCCGGCGCCGCAGGAACTCCTCCACGAGCCGGTCCTTGGCGGGGAAGAGCTGGTAGAGCCGCTTGAGCGACACGCCGGAGGCGGCGCGTACGGCGTCCATGCCGACCGCCCGCACGCCACGGGCGTAGAACAGCTCCTCGGCCGCGTCCAGCACGTGCGCCCGCGCCCGCTCCTCGGCCGTCGTCCCCACCGTCATCCCCGAACCCACCTCGCCTCTCGCGCGCCGGACGACGCCCGCCGCCGTACGCCCCGCCCGTCGGCACGGTTGCCACTTGCGCGGAGAACGGGCGTTCTCATACGGTACCCGGCAGCGACGGAGAACGCTCGTTCTCCACAGGGTGGGCGGTGAGTCCGCCCCGGCGCGCCCGCGCCCCCGGGCACCACCGGCCCGGGGTACGACGAAGGAGAGCGACATGTCCGTACGGCCACCGCTGCCGCCGTTCACCGAGGAGTCCGCGCGCGAGAAGGTCCGGGCGGCGCAGGACGCCTGGAACTCGCGCGACCCCGAGCGGGTCGCGCTGGCGTACACCGAGGACAGCGAGTGGCGGAACCGGGACGTCTTCCTGCGCGGGCGCGCCGAGATCCGCGCCTTCCTGCGCGAGAAGTGGCGGCGCGAGCTCGACTACCGGTTGCGCAAGGAGCTGTGGTCCTACACCGGCGACCGCATCTCGGCCCGCTTCACCTACGAGTGGCACGACGCGACCGGGCAGTGGTGGCGCAGCTACGGCAACGAGCAGTGGGAGTTCGCCGCGAACGGCCTCATGCGGCGGCGCTACGCGAGCATCAACGATCTGGCCATCGCCGAACGCGACCGCCAGCTCACCGGCTGACGGCTCACCGGCTGACGGCTCGCTGACTGACGGCTCGCTGACTGACGGCTCGCTGACCAGCGGCCCACCCACCGACGGTTCACCGACCGGCCGACCGGCCGCCCCCGGACGGCGGCGGGGTCAGACCGGCTCGGCCTCGGATATCGCGGCCAGACGCCACAGCGAGGTCGTCTCGGCCGCGCGTGCCGTGTGCAACGGGTCGGTCGGATCAGTGGCGCGGCGGTGTCGGGGGCGGGTGTCCAGGCGGTCGACCACCCGCAGGCCGGCCGCCGCGACGAGCCGCCTCAGCTCGTCGCGGGAGCGCAGCCCGAGGTGTTCGGCGAGGTCGGAGAGGATCAGCCAGCCCTCGCCGCCGGGCGCGAGGTGGGCGGCCAGGCCGTCGAGGAAGCCGCGCAGCATGCGACTGTCCGGGTCGTACACCGCGTACTCGACCGGCGAGGCGGGCTTGGCCGGCACCCAGGGCGGGTTGCACACGACCAGCGGAGCCCGGCCGGGCGGGAAGAGGTCGGCGGCGACCACCTCGACGCGCTCGGCGACCGCCAGGCGGGCGGCGTTCTCGCGCGCGCAGGCCAGGGCGCGCGGGTCCTGGTCGGTGGCCACCACGCGGCGCACGCCACGGCGGGCGAGCAGCGCGGCCAGCACTCCGGTGCCGGTGCCGATGTCGAAGGCCAGCCCGTCCGCGCCGGGGGGCAGCGGCGCCTGGGCCACCAGGTCCACGTACTCGCCCCGGACCGGCGAGAACACCCCGTAGTACGCGTGCACGCGCTCGCCGCCGAGCGCCGGGATCGGCACCCCCTTGCGCCGCCACTCGTGCGCGCCGACGAGGCCGAGCAGCTCGCGCAGCGAGATCACCGCGGGCTCGCCCGCCCCGTCCTCGCCCCACGCCTCCCGGCACGCCGCGCCGACCTCCGGGGCGCGACGCAGCGGCACCCGGGGGCCGGCGTCCACGTCGTCCCCGGGTTCGAGGGGGACGAGCAGCATGCCCAGCAGTCGGGCCCGCTGCGCCTGCGCCTTGCGGTGCAGGTGGAAGGCGCGGGCCGGCGTGTCGTCGGGCGCGGCGCCGGTGGCCTGGGCGTCGCCGGCGGCCGGGGCCGCCCGGCCGCGCCGCTTGCGGGGTGGGCGCTTGCGGTCGACGCGGCGGGCCAGGGCCTGGAGGAGTTGACGCGCGTTGTGGTAGTCGCCGCGCCACAGCACCGCCGTGCCCTCGCACACCAGCTTGTACGCGGCGTCGGCGGTCAGCCGGTCGTCGCCGACCGCCACCCGCCTGGGCACGGGTGCCCCGCTCTCGGAGCGCCAGCGCGCCTCGTACGCCACCTCGCCCTCGCTCCAGACGAGCCGCGGGTGGTCCGCGTCGCCAGCGGCGGGGCTCGCCTGGCGGGCGGGTGTCTCCTGGGGGGCGGGCGCCTTGTCCGTGCTCGCCGCATCGCCGCTGGTGGACGCCGCGCGCGCCGGGGACGCGGCCTCCGGGTGGGCCTGGTCAGCCACGGCGCCGGGCGGCGCGGGGCTGGCGGCCGACGGGGCGGGCCCGGGGTCGCCGTGGGCGATGGTGCGGCGCGGGTCGGGGGTGTGCATCTCTTCCAGCTTCGCGGGGTGACGGGCGCGCGGCGAGGGGCCGACGCGCTGGGGACACCTTCCCACGGGCCACTGACAACGGCCGCCGGGGCGGGCCCCGGACCCCGGTGAGCTGGGCGTTCTCATCCGGTGGGCTGGCCCGCTCGGCGGACTGACCCGCTCGGCGAACTGGCCCCAAGCGGGCTGTCCCAGGGCGGCGGCGGCCTCCTCGGCGGCGCCTGGCTGGGGCGTGCGCCGGCGTCGGCGCGCGGCCCGGGGCCTGCCGACCGGGCCGGGCGCGCGCCGATCGGCGCCTGCCGGCCGGAGTCGGTCGGCTCAGACGCGCTGGCCGGCTCGCCAGACGGCCGTCACCAGGGGGACGCCGGGCCGGTAGGCGAGGTGGACCGGGGACGGCGCGTCGAGCAGGGCCAGGTCCGCGCGTGAGCCGGGACGCAGGTAGCCGACGTCGTCGCGGCGCAGCGCGCGGGCGCCGCCGGCCGTCGCCGACCAGAGCGCCTCGTCGGGCGTCATGCCCATGTCGCGGACGGCCAGGGCGATGCAGAACGGCATGGAACTGGTGAAGGACGAGCCCGGGTTGCAGTCCGTGGACAGCGCGACGGTGGCGCCGGCGTCGAGCAGCGGGCGCGCGTCCGGCCAGCGGGCGCGGGTGGAGAACTCGGCGCCCGGCAGCAGCGTGGCGACGGTGTCGCTGTTGGCCAGGGCGTCGATGTCGGCGTCGGTGAGGTGGGTGCAGTGGTCGGCGGAGGCGGCGTCGAGCTCGACGGCGAGCTGCACGCCGGGCCCGTACGAGAGCTGGTTGGCGTGTACCCGGGGGGTCAGTCCGCGCCGCTTGCCGGCGGTGAGGATGGCGTGGGCCTGGTCGCGGTCGAAGGCGCCCCGCTCGCAGAAGACGTCCACCCAACGGGCGTGCGGGGCGCAGGCGTCCAGCATCGGGCCGGTGACCAGGTCCACGTAGCCCGCGGGGTCCTCGGCGTACTCGGGGGCGACGATGTGCGCGCCGAGGAAGGTGGTCTCCTCGGTGTGGGTGGCGGCGATGCGCAGCGCGCGGGCCTCGTCGTGCGGGGTGAGGCCGTAGCCGGACTTGGTCTCCAGCGTCGTGGTGCCCTGCCGGGCGGCCTCGCGCAGGTAGCGCAGCAAGTTGGCTTCGAGCTGCTCGTCGCTGGCCGCGCGGGTGGCGGCGACGGTGGTACGGATACCGCCCGCCGTATACGGCCGGCCTGACATGCGCGCGCTGAACTCGGCGGTGCGGTCGCCGGCGAACACGAGGTGCGAGTGGGAGTCGACGAAGCCCGGAATGGCGGCCTGACCTGCGGCGTCGAGGTGATTGTCAGTGGCGGGTGCTTTCCTTGTCGCACCGACCCAGACGACGCGGTCGCCGTCGATGACGAGCGCCGCGTCCTGGATCAGGCCGAGGGGGCCTTCGCCGAGGGAGGGGTCGTTGGTGACGAGGCTGCTGATGTGGGTGATGGCCGTCGTCGTGCCGGCGTGGTGGGTGCCGGCGCCACGGGTGGCGTCGGCGGCGGGCCGGCCGGTGGGGGTGGCGGGGGTGCTGGGGGTCATCGCGGGGGTGTTCTCCTTCAGCCGAGCACGGCTGCGACGGACTGGGCGAGTGCGGTGGGCACGTCGGGCAGCAGGGCGTGCGTCCCGTCTCGGACGATATGGCGACCGCCGACGATCGTGTGCCGGACATCCGCGCCCGACGCGGCGAATACGGCGGTTTCCACACCGAGGGAGGCCGGCGGGCCGGCCGTGCGCACCGAGTCCAGCGCGAGCGTGGTGAAGTCGGCGAGCGTGCCGGGCGCGATGCGGCCGGCGTCGTCCCAGCCCAGCGCCGCGTGACCGGTGGCGGTCGCGGCGTGCAGCAGCTCGGCCGCCGTCCAGTGGCCACGGGCCCGGGTGCGGAGCCGCTCGTTGAGCTCCATCGCGCGCGCCTCTTCGAACAGGTCGATCACGGCGTGGCTGTCGCTGCCCAGGGAGAGCGGCGAGCCGGACTCCTGGAGGGCCACGGCCGGGCCGATGCCGTCGGCGAGGTCGCGTTCGGTGGTGGGGCACATGCACACGCCGGTGCGGGCGCCGCCCAGCAGGGCGATGTCGGCGTCGGTCAGGTGGGTGGCGTGGACGGCGACGGCGCGGGGACCGAGCGCGCCGTGTTCGGCGAGCAGTTGGGTGGGCGTGCGGCCGTGCGCGGCCAGGCAGGCGTCGTTCTCGGCGGTCTGCTCGGACAGGTGGACGTGGAGGGGGGTGTCGCGTGCGCCCGCCCACTGGGCGACGGTGGCGAGCTGGTCGGCCGGTACGGCGCGGACGGAGTGGATGGCCGCCCCGATCCGGGCGTGCTCGGAGGCGGTGAGCGCGCTCGCCCGCTCGGCCCAGGCGTCGGCCGAGCCGTCGCTGAAGCGCAGTTGCGGACGGGTGGGGGGCTGGCCGAAGCCGGCGGAGAGGTAGGCGGTGTCCAGGAGGGTGATGCGTAGTCCGGCGTCGGCGGCTGCCGCGAGGACGGCCTGCCCCATGGCGTTGGGGTCCTGGTAGCGGGCGCCGCCCGGGGCGTGGTGCAGGTAGTGGAACTCGCCGACGCAGGTGATGCCGGCCAGCGCCATCTCGGCGTAGGTGGCCCGCGCCAGCGCGTAGTAGCTGTCCGGGGTGAGCCGTTCGGCCACGCCGTACATCACCTCGCGCCAGGTCCAGAACGAGTCCGGGGC
Organism: Streptomyces sp. NPDC057702; assembly: GCF_042799315.1. NCBI lineage: Bacteria > Bacillati > Actinomycetota > Actinomycetes > Kitasatosporales > Streptomycetaceae > Streptomyces > Streptomyces sp. NPDC057702. The sequence continues at coordinate 60,989 of NZ_JBHVJC010000040.1, forward strand.
GCGCCCGCCGGGCCGGCCGGCGCCGCCGGGCGCGGCCTGCTCGGCGGGGCTGACCTGGGCGGCGCCGCGTAGTGCGCGGTGGAAGGCGTGGCTGTGCGCGTTGGCCAGGCCGGGCACGGTCAGGCCGCGCAGCGCGACCGCGCCGGGTGGCGGCGCCGCCACCCCGGGGCGCACCTCGGCCACCCGCCCGTCCCGTACCTCGATGAGGACGCCGGCGACGACCCCGGAGGCGGGGGCGGCCCCGGAGGCGGGCGCCGTGGGGGCGCCCGAGGGCGCGGTGGGGGCCGGCGGCGGGGCGGTGCCCGCGACCGTGCCGTCCGTGCCGACGGGGCCCGGGGGTGGTGGAGGTGGGGCGGGGTTGAGCCAGGCGTGTTCCGCCCAGTACGTCAGGCGCACGCGAGGCCCTCCAGTACGTCGGCGAGGGCCTGGACGCCGGCGACGCAGTCGTCCTCGGCGGCGTGCTCGGCCGGGGAGTGGGAGACGCCGGTGGGGTTGCGGACGAAGAGCATGGCGGTCGGGACGGAGCCGGAGAGGATGCCGGCGTCGTGTCCCGCTCCGGTGCCGAGGACCGGGCGGGAGCCGCCCAGGATGCGGCCGAGTTCGTCGCGCAGGGCGTGCTCGAACTCCACGACGGGGGTGAAGGACTCACGGACGACGCGTACGTCGACGCCGTCGCGCTCGCCGCGCTCCATGGCCGCCCGCTCGATCTCCGTCACGACCACGTCCAGGGTGGCCTGGTCGGCCGCGCGGGAGTCGAGCCAGCCACGGACCAGGGAGGGGATGGCGTTGACGCCGTTCGGTTCGACGCTGACCTTGCCGAAGGTGGCCAGCGCGCCGGCCAGCCGGGCCTTCTTGCGGGCGGCCAGGACGGTGTTGGCGTAGGTGAGCATCGGGTCGCGGCGGTCCTCGACGCGGGTGGTGCCGGCGTGGTTGGCCTCGCCGTGGAAGTCGAACCGCCAGCGGCCGTGCGGCCAGATGGCGGAGGCGATACCGACGGGGTCGCCGGACAGGTCGAGGGCGCGGCCCTGTTCGACGTGGAGTTCCACGAACGCGCCGATCCGGGCCAGGCGTTCGGGGTCGGGTCCGATCGCCTCCGGGTCGTAGCCGGCGCGCTCCATGGCCTGCGGCAGGGTGGTGCCCTCGCCGTCCCGGAGCTGGTGCGCGGCCTCGGTGGTGAGCTGGCCGGCGGTCAGGCGCGAGCCCACGCAGGCCAGGCCGAAGCGGGCGCCCTCCTCGTCGCCGAAGTTGACGATGGCCAGGGGCTTGTCGAAGCGCGCGCCCCGCCGGCGGAGTTCGTCGAGCGCGGCGAAGGAGGAGACCACGCCGAGTGGTCCGTCGAAGGCGCCGCCGTCGGGTACGGAGTCCAGGTGCGAGCCGGTGACGACGGCGTCGCCCGGGTTCACGTCGCGGTAGTCGCGGGCGCCGAGCCAGGCCCACTGGTTGCCGTTGCGGTCCAGTTCGTAGGCCAGGCCACGGGAGGCGGCCTGGGCCTGGAACCAGGCCCGGCAGTCGGCGTCGGCGCCGTTCCACGCGTAACGCCGGTAGCCGCCGCTGTCGGCGTCGCGGCCGATGGGGCGCAGGTCGCGCCACATCTCCTGGAAGGAGGGCGGGGTGGCGGCCGGGGTGGGGGCCGGTCGGGGGGCGGGTTCGCTCACGACTGGTCACCCTCGCGCATCGGGACGCGGACCGCCTTCTCCTCGGCGACGCGCTCGGCGATCTCGTACCCGGCGTCCACGTGGCGGATCACGCCCATGCCCGGGTCGTTGGTGAGCACCCGGCGGATCTTCTCGCCGGCCAGCGGCGTGCCGTCGGCGACCGTGACCTGGCCCGCGTGCAGCGAGCGGCCCATGCCGACGCCGCCGCCGTGGTGCAGGGAGACCCAGGAGGCGCCGGAGGCGACATTGACCATGGCGTTGAGCATCGGCCAGTCGGCGATGGCGTCCGAGCCGTCGAGCATGCCCTCGGTCTCGCGGTACGGGGAGGCGACGGAGCCGCAGTCCAGGTGGTCGCGGCCGATGGCCAGCGGGGCCTGGAGGGTGCCGTCGGCGACCATGTCGTTGAACCGCTCGCCCGCGCGGTCGCGCTCGCCGTAGCCGAGCCAGCAGATGCGCGCGGGCAGGCCCTGGAAGTGCACGCGTTCGCCGGCGAGCTTGATCCAGCGGGCCAGCGACTCGTTCTCCGGGAAGAGGTCGAGGATGGCCTTGTCGGTGGCCGCGATGTCCTTCGGGTCGCCGGAGAGCGCCGCCCAGCGGAAGGGGCCCTTGCCCTCGGAGAACAGCGGGCGGATGTAGGCGGGTACGAAGCCGGGGAAGTCGAAGGCCCGCTCGTAGCCGGCGAGCTGGGCCTCGCCCCGGATGGAGTTGCCGTAGTCGAAGACCTCGGCACCCGCGTCCTGGAAGCCGACCATGGCCTCCACGTGGCGGGCCATCGACTCGCGGGCGCGGGTGGTGAAGTCGGCGGGCTTGTCCGCCGCGTACGCCGCCATGTCCGCGAAGTCGACGCCGATCGGCAGGTAGGCCAGCGGGTCGTGGGCGCTGGTCTGGTCGGTGACGATGTCGATGGGCGCGCCGGCGGCGAGCAGTTCGGGCAGCAGCTCGGCCGCGTTGCCGAGGACGCCGATGGACAGCGGTTTGCGGGCGTCGCGGGCCTCGGTCGCCAGCGCGAGGGCGTGCTCCGGGCTGTCGGCCCGGACCTCGAGGTAGCGGTGCTCGATACGGCGGTCGATGGCGCGCGGGTCGCAGTCGATACAGATGACCACACCGTCGTTCATCGTGACGGCCAACGGCTGGGCGCCGCCCATGCCGCCGAGACCGGCGGTGAGGGTGATCGTGCCGGCCAGGGTGCCGCCGAACTTCTTGGCGGCGACGGCGGCGAACGTCTCGTAGGTGCCCTGGAGGATGCCCTGGGTGCCGATGTAGATCCACGAACCGGCGGTCATCTGCCCGTACATGGTCAGGCCGAGCGCCTCAAGGCGGCGGAACTCCTCCCAGTTCGCCCAGTCGCCGACCAGGTGGGAGTTGGCGATGAGCACGCGCGGCGCCCACTCGTGCGTCTGCATCACACCCACCGGCCGGCCGGACTGGACGAGCATCGTCTCGTCCTGCCGCAGCGTGGACAGCGTGCGCACCATCGCGTCGAAGGAGCCCCAGTCACGGGCCGCCTTGCCGGTGCCGCCGTAGACCACGAGCTTGTCCGGGTGCTCGGCGACCTCGGGGTCGAGGTTGTTCTGCAGCATCCGCAGGGCGGCCTCCTGCTGCCATCCCAGCGTGCTGAGCTGCGTGCCGCGCGGTGCTCGTACGGGTCGCGGTCCCGACATGGGTGCTGCCTCCCTGGCTCGACGGGTGAAACGCCGACTGGATTAGTCCATTCACATAGTCCAGCGATGAATAGTCCCAGTCAACAGGGGCGGCGGCGGGGCGCCGCGTCTGGCGGGGTTCGGGTGCGGGGCGTGCCGCCCCGGGGCGGGGCCTGGCGGCCGGCTTCGGGCTGAGCGGGTGCGGGCTGAGCGGGTGCGGGCCGGCCGACTTGGGGCCCGGCGTGCTCGGGCGCGGCGTGCTCGGGACGGCTGGCTTCGGGCGCGGCGTGCTCGGGCCGGCCGGCGGCGGGCGCGGCGTGCTCAGGTCGGCCGGCTGCGGGCGCGGCGTGCTCAGGTCGGCCGGCTGCGGGCTGGCCGGCTGCGGCGTCGCCCGGCTCCGGGCTCGGCACCTGCCGGCGCGTCGCCTCGGCCTCACCGGCTTGCGTCCCGGCCGCATCGGCCGCGGCGACTTCGGGCCGACCGGCACAGCATCGGGCCCCCCGGAGGAGCCGGCTTCGGGCCAGCCGCTCCCTGGGCCAGCAGGTACCGAGCCCCGCCCCGACAGGGCTGGTGTCGGGCTCGCCGACCTCAGAGCGACCGGCTTCGGACCCGGCACCCGCGGGCTGCCCGCCTCGGGCACACCGACTTAGGGCCCGGCGTGTACGGGCTCGCCGGCTACGGGTTCGCCAGCTCCGGGCCCGGGGCCCACCGGCCGGGCGGCGTCTGGCGAGCCGCCGACCGGCACCCCACCCGCCATCGACAGGGCGGTGATGGACCCGAACGCGCCGGGCAGCAGCGGCGCGGCGGCGCCCGACCGTGGCGGGGCCACGGCGAACCGGGCGGCCCGCACTGAGTACGGCGGCCGGTACGCGGCGGAGCCCGCCCCGCCGCGTACCGGCACCCGCGCGGACGCCCACCACCAGCGCCTACGCCCGCCGCCGCGCGCGGGCCCCGCCCGCCGCCGCGCGCCCTCGCCCGTCCCGCCCGCTACAGGACGAAGCCGGCCGGGAACGGGTCGGTGGGGTCGAGGAGGTACTGGCCCATGCCGGTGATCCAGGCCCGGCCCGTGACGGTGGGGACCACCGCGTCGTGGTCGCCGAGCCGTTCGGTGTCGACCAGGCGCCCGGTGAAGCGGGTGCCGATGAAGGACTCGTTGACGAAGTCCCGGCCCAGGGGCAGTTCGCCGCGCGCGTGGAGCTGGGCCATGCGCGCGCTGGTGCCCGTCCCGCACGGCGAGCGGTCGAACCAGCCCGGGTGGATCACCATGGCGTGCCGCGCGTCGCTGGCCCCCGCCGCCCCGTCACCCGCCTGACCCGGGTCGCCGGCCGTGCCCGGGGCGGTGAGCTGGACGTGCGAGCAGCCCGCGATGCCGGGCCGCGTGGGATGGACGGGGCGGCGCCGCGCGTTGACCGCCTCCATGATCGCCATGCCGGCGGCCAGGATCTCGTCCTTGTGCCGCCGGTCGAAGGGGATGCCGAGCCCGCTGAGCGGGGTGATGGCGTAGAAGTTGCCGCCGTACGCCATGTCGTACGTGACCCGGCCGAACCCGGGCACCTCGACGGCGGCGTCCAGCTCGTGCGCGTACGAGGGGACGTTGCGCAGCGTCACCCGTTCGGCGCGGCCCCCGTTCACCTCGACCCGCGCCTCGACCAGGCCGGCCGGGGTGTCCAGGCGTACGGTCGTGACCGGCTCGGTCACCTCGACCATGCCCGTCTCCACGAGCACCGTGGCCACGCCGATGGTGCCGTGCCCGCACATCGGCAGGCAGCCGGAGACCTCGATGAACAGCACGCCCCAGTCGGCGTCCGGGCGGGTGGGGGGCTGGAGGATGGCGCCGCTCATCGCGGGGTGCCCGCGCGGCTCGTTGACCAGGAACTGCCGCAGAGAGTCCAGGTGTTCCACGAAGTAGCGCCGCCGTTCGGCCATCGTCTCCCCGGGCACCGGGGCCACGCCGCCGGTGATGACGCGGGTCGGCATGCCCTCGGTGTGCGAGTCGACGGCGCTCAGGCAGCGCGTGGCACGCATCAGCGCCCTCCGACGACGGCCGCGTCCGCCGTGGACGCGTCGGGCACGGGCCCGCCTGTCGCGGACGGGGCGGGCGCGGACGTACCGGGCGCGGACGGGGCGGGCGGCGGCTCGTGGGTGGCGGCGGCGTGTCCCCGCTCCCACTCGGCCAGTGCCGCGACGGCGCGGCGAACGTCCGCGTCCAGCGCGGCGAGTCGGGTCCCGGTCAGCGGTCCGCGCGGCGGGCGGCTGGGCCCGCCGTACCGTCCGACCAGGTCCATCGACCGCTTGATGGCCTGCACGAACTCGGTACGCGAGTCCCAGCGGAAGGCCGCCACCAGCGGTTCGTACAGGGCCCGCGCCTCGGCCAACCGGCCCGCCGTGGCGAGTTCGAACAGGCGCACCGAGGCCGCCGGGAAGACGTTGGGGAAGCCGGCGAACCACCCCTCCGCGCCCATCAGCAGCGATTCGAGGACGAGATCGTCGGCGCCCGCGATCACGGCCAGGTCGGGGGCGCACTCCCTGATGTGCCGAACGCGCCGTACGTCGCCGGAGAACTCCTTGACGGCGACGACGTTGTCGATGGCGGCCAGCTCGCCGACCACCTCCGGGGTGAGGTCCACCTTGGTGTCGAGCGGGTTGTTGTAGACCATGACGGGCAGCCCGACGGCGGCGACCTGCTCGAAGTGGTGGACGACCTCGGCCGTGTTCGCGCGGTAGAGCGTCGGCGGCAGACACAGCACCCCGTCCGCCCCGTCCTCCGCCGCGTACTCCGCCCAGCGGCGGGCCTGGTGCGCGCCCACGCCGTGCACCCCGACGACCACCGACGCGTCGTGGCCGACGGCCGCGACGGCCGCCCGGGCCACCGCCCGCCGCTCGTCGTCGGTGAGCGAGGAGTACTCGCCCAGCGAACCGTTCGGGCCCACGCCGTGACAGCCGCTGTCCACCAGCCACCGGCAGTGCTCGGCGTAGCGGTCGAGATCGGGCCGCAGCCCCGCCGGAGCCGCGCGGTCCTCCACGTACGGGAGCGCGGTGGCCACCACCACCCCGGTGAGCCCCCGCGCCTGCGGCTTCGGCCGGGCACCGGCGAACCCGGTGACCTCGGCGGCGGCCCGGGGCCTTGCGGACGCGCGGGTGGTTCCGGCGGCAGGGGTCGCCGGCGAGGCGCTCGGGAGCGTGGCACCCGGGGGCGGGGCCGAGGGCGCGGGACGGGTGGGCTCCGGGATGTCGGTAGGCATGGGATCTCTCCGTTACGCGTCCGGGGGTTGGGGGATTCGCGATGCGGTACAGGGCGCCGTTCGTTCGGGGGCGACGGTGAGTACGGCACGGGCCTGCTGGGGCCGTGCGCCGGCTAGGGCCTGTCCGGCGGATCATGTGACTGTCGGATTGCTGTCTCGTTGTTCCTGGCATGGGGCGGGGTGATCTGACGAATGCCGAGTGGGTCCG
>NZ_JBHVJC010000041.1:0-66452 GCF_042799315.1 Streptomyces sp. NPDC057702
CGGCCCCCGCCCCCCCCTGGGGGCCCCGGCCGCCGCCCCCCCCCCGGGGCCCCCCGGCGGGGGGGGGCCCCCCCCCGCGCGTGGGGGGCGGCGGCCGCGCGCCCGTGACAGCGGGCGGTGTCCGCGCCGCCTCGCGTGTCCGCGCCGCCTCGCGCGCGAGGGGGCACGCCCCGCGCCCGCGCCGCACGCCGCCGCACCCGGGACGCGCGCGGCCCCCGGAGGCCGGGGCCGGTGTCGGCGCCCGGGTCCGGGGGCGTACGGGTGGCGGGGCGGGGTCCGGCGCGGGTCGCCGGCGTCACGCGGGCAGCCGCACCGCCACCACCGGCGTGGTCGTCGGCCGTGGCGAACCGCCGGCGGGCTCCACCGTGATGCCCATGCCCCGCGCGCCGTTCACGGCACCGCTCATGACGGCGGCGGTGCTCTCGCCGCCCCGGCCCAGCAGTCCGGCCGGGCGCATGGTGCCCGCGTCGTCGAACCACATCTGGTAGACGCTGCCCTCGGGTAGCCGTCGGGTGTCGGCGACGACCGCGGCCCGGTCCTGGGAGCGGGAGGTGACGACGGTGGCGACGCCTCCGTCGGCGACCCGGCCGCTGGTCATGGTGGCGTCCGGCGCCGACAGCACCCGGGTCAGGGCGCGCGCCTGCCGCGCGGCCCGCTCCGCGCCGTCCCGGGCCTGTTCGGCCTCGTGGTGCTGCCAGGCCGCGACGCCCCCCAGGGCCGCCGCGACGCTGACGCAGGCGGCCAGCACGAGAGGCGTCGCGCGGCGGGCGAACCAGTGCACGCCCCTCGTGCCGCCCGCCGCCGGGCGGGGTCCGGCCGGCGGCACCTGGCGGACGGAGGCGATGCCGCGCAGCACGTGCTCCCGCATCTCGGGCGGCGGGACGAGCGAGGCGGCCAGGCCCAGGCGAGTGGCCGTACCGGCGAACTCCGCCACCTCCCGCGCGCAGGCCGGGCAGGCCGCCAGGTGTCGCTCGAAGCGCGCCCGCTCCGCCTCGGGCAGGGCGTGCAGGGCGTACGCGCCGGTCAGAGTGTGCAGGTCCGCGGTGGTCATGCGGCGCCCCCCAGGCAGTCGCGGAGACGAATCAGCCCGTCCCGCATTCTCGTCTTGATGGTGCCCAGCGGCAGCTTCAGCAGTTCCGCCACCTCACGGTAGGTGAGGCCCCGGTAGTAGGCGAGGGTCACCGCCTGCCGCTGCCGCTCGGTGAGCCCGGTCAGGCAGCGGCGTACCTGCTCCCGCTCCAGCCGGCTCTCGACCTGTTCGCTCACGTCGTCGAAGGCGGGGGTGTGGTCCAGCCGGGCCACCCGTTCCTCGCGGTCCACCCGGGCCTGGGCGGAACGGACCCGGTCCACCGCGCGCCGGTGGGCGAGTGTCATCACCCAGGTCATCGCCGAGCCCCGGTCGGACCGGAAGCGGGCCGCGGTCCGCCAGACCTCGACGAGGACCTCCTGGGTCACCTCCTCCGACTGCGCGGGGTCGCACAGCACCCGGCGCACCAGGCCCAGTACGGGCCCCGCGACGGCGTCGTAGACGTGGGCGAAGGCGTCCTGGTCGCCGTGGGCGACGCGCTCCAGCAGTTCGGTGAGACCGGGCCCGTGCCCGGCGGTACCGCCGATGCGTGCGGGTTCTCGCACGATGTGGCCCTTTCCGTGATCAGCCGCCCGCGGTCGCGGGCCCGCCCCTGGTTCGTAGCCGCCGCCGCCCCGGATTGGCCGCACCCGCGCCGACGCGCACGCGCCCCCGGGCATCGCGGGCGTCGCCCGTGCGGGGGGAGGCGCACCGGGGGGTGGTCCGGGATCGGTCCCACTCTTTCGGGGAAGCGGCCAATCCGCCCGGGGCGGTGCTCCGAACAGTGAGCGTGAGAGCTCGCCGAAGACCGCCCAGCCGGGCGGCCCGGGTCGCCCCGGCACCGCCCGCCACGGGGCGTCGGCCGTACGCGGCGGGCGGCCCGGCGGGCCCACACCACCCTGCCCCCGGCAGCGGTGACCGGCCCGCGACAGCCGCGACCGACATCCCCAGAAGGAGCACCACCATGCCTACCACCTCCCGCACGCCGCGCCGCCCGCGCACCGGCCGTCTCGCGCTCGCCCTCGTGGCGGCGGCGGCCCTGCCGCTGACGCTGACGGCGTGTTCGGACGACGGCGACGACAAGGACAGCGGCGCGGACACCTCCGCGTCGGCGAAGGAGACGCCCGGCGGGTCGGAGGAGGAGTCGGCCCCGGCGGACCAGGCCATGGCCAAGCCGTTCGGTCCGGGCTGTGCCTCGGTGCCCAAGGAGGGCTCCGGCAGCTTCGACGGCATGGCCAAGGACCCGGTCGCCACCGCGGCGTCCAACAACCCGGAGCTGTCAACGCTGGTCTCGGCCGTGCAGAAGGCCGGTCTGGTCGAGACGTTGAACAGCGCCGAGAACATCACCGTCTTCGCCCCGACCAACGCCGCCTTCGCCAAGATCCCGAAGGCCGACCTGGACAAGGTGATGAGCGACAAGGCCATGTTGAAGAAGGTGCTGACCTACCACGTCGTGGGCCAGCCGCTGCCGCCGGAGAAGCTGGCCAAGGGCTCGTACCCGACGCTGGCCAAGAGCTCGCTGACCACCGCCGGATCGGGCGAGAGCTTCACCGTCAACGACAGCTCCACGGTGGTCTGCGGTGACGTGCGGACCTCCAACGCCACCGTCCACATCGTCGACTCGGTGCTGATGCCCCCGATGTGACGCGCACCGGATCGCGTCGGGGCCTTCGCCCGGCGCGGTGCCGGCGTGACGACAGGCCCGCCCCGGGGTGTGGGGCGGGCCTGTGGACGGTGGGGACCCGACTCAGGGGGTGTGTCGGGGCCGGCACCGTCGTCCGGGGGCGACGCCGTGGTCAGGGGCGTCACCGGGCGAGGTGGTCGGTGGGTGGTGCGGGCGCGGAACTCGGGTCAGGGGGCGCGCCGGGCGGGTCCGTGGCCGGTGGGGCCGGGTGGGCTCAGAGGGAGTCGAGGCCGCGGCCCCAGTAGGTGACCGAGGAGCTGTCGTCCAGCAGCAGACCGGCGCCGGCCGGCGCGGAGACGGTCGCCTGCCCCGGCAGGGGCTTGTTGTCGGCGTCCACGAGGGTCACCGTCAGCCGCTGCTCGCGGTGCGGCGAGGAGCCGTCCTCGCTGCCGAGCCCGATGGTGGCGGTCGTGCTCGCGCCGGGCTGTACCGTCGCCACGGCCTGCGGCTTCTCCCCGCCCGCCGCGAGCGGCGCCTGGGCGTCCGGGTAGCCGACGAGCGGGAGGTAGTACGCGTCGCAGGCGGTGGAGCCGGTGTTGGTCAGCCGCAGCGTGATCGCGGGGATCGTGCCGCCGGTGTGCTCCAGCGCCACCTTGGTCTCCCCGACCGTGCAGGGCTTGCTGGTCGGGCCCGCGTCCTCGCCGCCCCCCTCGGTGCCGCCGGCCTCGGTGGGCTGCTCCTTGGCGCCCTCGACGCCCGGGCCCTTGCCGCCGGTCCGCGCGCTGTCCTGGGGGGTGGTGCCCTCCGATCCGCCCGTGCCGTCGCCCTGGCCGACCGACGCGTCCCCCTTGCCGGCGCTCTCGGTGCCGTCCGAGCCGCTCTCGCCGGCCGCGTCCTTGGCCGCCGTCTCCATCGAGGGGGCCGAGTCGGCCCTGCCCTCGGTCTTGGTGCCCGAACTGTCGTCCGCGCCGCAGGCGGTGAGGGTGAGCGCGGCGGCCGCGGTGACCGTGGCGGCGGCGATGCGCACCGCGTTGGCCCGCAGACGGCCCCCGCGAGCGGCGCGGACGGCGGTGGCGGTGGCGGCGGTGGTGTGCGACATGTTCTGGTCCCCCCAGGAGCGGCGGTCGGTTGGTATGGCTCAAGCCTGCCGACCCGCCTTGCCGTGTGGCTAACTCCTGCCTAACAGACCCGCGTTAGCCCTCTGACCTGCGTAAACAACATGCGGGGCAGCCTGGTTGGCGGGGTGGTGGCGCTGGCCGACGGCGGGGAACGCCACGGGGCCGCCCCGAAGGGCGGCCCCGGCTCGCTCGACGTCCCGTGGTCACTGACGCGTTAGTCACCGGGCGGTGGCGGGGCCGCCGGCGGCGTGCCCGGCGGCCTGGCGGGGCCGCCACCCGTCTTGCCGTCCCGGGCGAACAACTTGACCAGGTTGCTCATGGTGTAGCGCCCGGTGGCCTCCTCGTCGACCAGGTGCATCTCGGCGAGCCGGTCCAGCCCGTCCAGTGTCACGTCCGGGTCGGAGCCGGCGAACGCGGCCACCGCCGTCGCCTCGACGTGCCGGTCGAAGCCGGTGCCGAGCGCGGCCAACAGCCGTGCGTCGTCCGCCGAGAGCCGGGCCACCGACATCCGCAGCGCGGCGGCGATACCGGTGTCCTCGGCCGACAGCAGGGCCAGCCGGCGCTGTTCGTCGCGCAGCGCCGACGCCAGGCGGGCCAGCCGCCACCGGGGCCGCGCGGTGAGCTGCGCGGAGGCGGCCCGCAGCGCGAGCGGCAGCCCGTCACACAGGTCCACCAACTCCCGTGCGGCGTCCGGGTCGTCGGCCACCCGCTCGGAGCCGAGCATGGCCGTCAGCAGGTCCACCCCGTCCTGCGGCGTCAGCGCCTGCAACGGCACCGGCCGCGCCGCGTCGGTGGCCACCAGCCCGTCCAGCCGACTGCGGCTGGTCACCAGCGTCACACAGGCCGGCCCCGCCCCCGGGGCGCCGCCCGCGCCGGAGCCCGGCGCGGGCCCCAGCGAGGTGGCGCCCGGCAACAGCGGCCTGACCTGCGCGGAGCTGCGCGCGTTGTCCAGCACCACCAGCAGCCGCCGCCCGGCGACCCGCGAGCGGTACAGCGCGGCGGCGCTCTCCGGCGAGCCGGGAATGCGGTCGGCGGGCGTGCCCAGGGCCAGCAGGAAGTCCCGCAGCACCTCGACGGGCGGCGCCTCCTCGCGTTCGCCGAAGCCGCGCAGGTCCGCGAAGAGCAGCCCGTCCGGGTAGGCGGCGGCGTGCTGGTGCGCCCACTGCACGGCGAAGGCGGTCTTGCCGACCCCGGCCGGCCCGGTCACCAGCGCGATCGGACTCTCGTCCGGCGCCGAGGCGTGGACCAGCCGGGTCAGCGCCCCGAGTTCGGCCACCCGCCCACGGAAGCGGGTGGGCGGCCGGGGCAGCAGCCACGGCGCGTTCGCCCCACCCCGCCCGGCGGTGGCCCCACCGTCGGCCGTGGCGCCGACGGGCGTCCCGGCCGTGGGGTACGAAGCCGGCGCGCCCTCGCCCGTGGGGTGGGGCGCGGCGGGGTAGCCGTCGGCGGGCGGGTACGCGGCGGGCGCGGTCGGCGCGCTGTCAAAGGACGGGTACGCCACGGGCGGCTGCCCGCCCGCGCCCGGCTGTCCGGCCCCGCCGTGCCCCGGGCCGCCCGGCCCCGCCCCGTACGCGGCGGCCTCGCCCGGGGGCGTCCCCGGGCCGGGGGCGACCCGTGGGTCGGGCGTCGCGGCCGGAGCGGAGCCCGGTGCCCCACCGCGCGCGGGGGCGCCGCCGGGGGCCCGGGGCGCGCGCGGGGCGGGCGCGGGTGCCTCCGCGCGCAGGATCTCCTCGTACGCGCGCCGCAGGCCCTCGCCCGGGTCCACGCCGAGTTCGTCGCTGAGCAGCCCCCGGGTGCGGTGGTACCAGCCGATCGCGTCCGACTGCCGACCGGCCCGGTACAGGGCCCGCATCAGCGTCGCGATCAGCCCCTCGCGCAACGGGTGCGCGACGGCCTCGGTGTGCAGCACGGCCGCCGCCACGTCGTACTGGCCCAACTCCTCGTGCGCGTACGCCAACGCCTCCACCGCCGACAGCCGCCGCTCCTCCAGGGCGTGCGCGGCGGCGGCGAACGGCGGGCTGGTCACGGTGCCGGTCAGCGCGGGGCCGCGCCACAGGCCCAGCGCCTCACGCAGCATCGGCACGGCGTCGGCGGCCGCGCGCGACCCGCCGCCGGCGGCCGGGTCGGCGTCCGCGCCCTGCCGGCCGGCCGCGTCCCGCCAGCCGGTCATCTCCCGGGCGCGTCGCACCAGTTCCTCGAACCGGTGCGCGTCCACCCGCTCCGCCGGCAGGCGCAGCAGGTACGCCGAACCCTGCGTGGTCAGCTCGACCCCGTGGGTGTGCGCGCCGCCGTCCGCGAGCGTGGCCCGCAGCCGCGAGACGTGGCCCTGGACGACGGTGCGGGCGTGTTCGGGTGGCTCGTCCTCCCACAGCGCGGTGATGAGCCGCTCCACCGGCACCGTGGTGTTGGCCTGGAGCAGCAGCAGGGCCAGGACGCTGCGCCGCTTGGCCGGGCCGAGTGGCAGGTCGCCGTGCGCGGTGCGCACGGCGACCGGGCCCAGCAGTGAGAATTCCAAGTCAGCCCTCCAGGAACGCGGCCAGCACGTTCGCGAGCAGGAACGGGTCGTCGGCGCCGCACAGTTCGCGGGCCGAGTGCATGGAGAGGATCGCGACACCGATGTCGACGGTGGTGATCCCGTGTCGGGCCGCGGTGATCGGTCCGATGGTGGTGCCGCACGGTACCGCGTTGTTGGAGACGAAGGACTGCCACGGCACCCCGGCCCGCTCGCAGGCGGCGGCGAACAGGGCCCGCCCGCCGCCGTCGGTGGCGTACCGCTGGTTGACGTTGACCTTCAGGATCGGGCCGCCGTTGGGCATGGGGTGGTGGCCCGGCTCGTGTCGCTCGGCGTAGTTGGGGTGGACGGCGTGCCCGGTGTCGGAGGAGAAGCACACCGTGCCGGCGAAGGCGCGGGCGCGGTCCTCGTAGCCGCCGCCGCGCGCGAAGACCGAGCGCTCCAGGACGGTGCCCAGCAGCGGGCCGTCGGCGCCGGTGTCGGACTGGCTGCCGTTCTCCTCGTGGTCGAAGGCGGCGAGGACCGGGATGTGGGACAGGTCGCCCCGGGTGGCGACGGCGGCCAGCGCGGCGGCCTCGGCGTGCACGGACAGCAGGTTGTCCAGGCGCGGGCCGGCCACCAGCTCGCGGTCCCGGCCGAGGTAGGCGGGCGGCTCGACGCTGTGCGCCATCAGGTCCCAGCCCGCGACGTCGGCGGCGGCCACGCCCGCCTCGCCGGCCACGAAATCGATCAGGTCGCCCTCGCGCACCCCGCCGATGCCCCAGATCGGCGTCATGTGGCGCTGTCTGTCGAGCGTGAGGCCCTCGGTGTTGACGGTGCGGTCCAGGTGGACGGCGAGCTGCGGCACCCGCAGCAGCGGCCGGTCCACGCTCACCAGCCGGTGCTGGCCGTCGCGCAGGGTGAGCCGCCCGCTCAGGCCGAGGTCGCGGTCGAGCCAGGTGTTGAGCAGGGTGCCGCCGTAGATCTCGACGGCGACCTGCCGCCAGCCGTACGAGCCGGTGTCCGGCAGCGGCTTGACCCGCAGGTTGGGCGAGTCGGTGTGCGCGCCGACGATCCGGAAGGGGGTGGCGGGCCCGGCGCCCTCGGGCACGTACCAGGCGATGATCGCGCCGCCGCGCAGGACGAACCGGCCCCCGCTCGCGCCGTCCCAGGCGTCGGTCTCCGCCACCTGACGGAAGCCGGCCTTCTCCAGTCGCGCGGCGGCGCTCGCCACCGCGTGGTAGGGCGATGGACTCGCGCCGAGGAAGGTCAGCAGATCATCGGTGTGGCCGCGATCGAAGCGGGCGGGGGTACTCATGCCCTTCAGCATAAAGAGGGCGAGGGGAGGCGCTGAGGCGAGAACGCGGCGCGTCGCCTGATCATCAGCTTGTCGCAGCGGTCTGGCCGCGTGGAATTCGACCGGGCGGGACCGGACGGGACCGGGTGGAGCGGCGCCGGAGGGCCCCCGCGCGGGCCGGGCGGGCGACGGGGCCCGCCTCCCCGTGGGGTGGGAGGCGGGCCCCGTCTCGTGGGGTGACAGTGGCCTGGGGGCCGGGTGCGCCGGCGGGCGGCGCACCCGGGACAGCGGGCCGGGAGGCGTCAGAAGGCCGCCTCGTCCAGCTCCATCAGCGAGGTGTCGACGGACTCGGCCAGCGTGCGCTGGGTGCTGACGTCCGGCAGCACGTGGTGCGCGAAGAACGTCGCCGCGGCGATCTTGCCCTGGTAGAAGGGCACGTCCTTGGCGGCGGCGGAGGGCAGCTTGTCCAGCGCGACGGCCGCGCCGCGCAGCAGCAGGTAGCCGACGATCACGTCGCCGGAGGCGAGCAGCAGCCGGGTGGTGTTCAGGCCGACCTTGTAGATGGAGGTGACGTCCTGCTCGGTGGCGGCCAGGTCGGTGAGCATCGCGGCGACGATGGCCTCCAGGGCGACGGCGGCCTTGGCCAGCTCGTCGCGGGCGCCGGCCAGCTCCGCGCCGCCCCGGGCCTCGGCCAGGAACGTCTTGATCTCCTCGGAGAGCGTGGTCAGCGCCTGGCCCTGGTCGCGGACGATCTTGCGGAAGAAGTAGTCCTGGCCCTGGATGGCCGTGGTGCCCTCGTAGAGGGTGTCGATCTTGGCGTCCCGGATGTACTGCTCGACCGGGTACTCCTGGAGGTAGCCGGAGCCGCCGAAGGTCTGGAGCGACTGGGCGAGCTGCTCGTAGGACTTCTCCGAGCCGTAGCCCTTCACGATCGGCAGCAGCAGGTCGTTCAGGCCGTGCAGCGCCTTGGCGTCCTCGCCCGCCGTCTCCTTGACCAGGATCTCGTCCTGCACGGAGGCGGTGTAGAGCACCAGGGCCCGCATGCCCTCGACGTACGCCTTCTGCGTCATCAGCGAGCGGCGGACGTCGGGGTGGTGGGTGATGGTCACGCGCGGGGCGGCCTTGTCGGTGAAGGCGGCCAGGTCCGGGCCCTGCACGCGCTCCCTGGCGTACTCCAGGGCGTTGAGGTAGCCGGTGGACAGGGTCGCGATGGCCTTGGTGCCGACCATCATCCGGGCGAACTCGATGATGCGGAACATCTGCCGGATGCCGTCGTGCTTCTCGCCGATCAGCCAGCCCTTGGCGGGGTGGCGGTCGCCGAAGGTCATCTCGCACGTGTTGGAGACCTTCAGGCCCATCTTGTGCTCGACGTTGGTGGCGTAGACGCCGTTGCGCGCGCCCAGCTCGCCGGTCTCGAAGTCGAACTCGTACTTCGGCACCAGGAACAGCGACAGGCCCTTGGTGCCCGGGCCGTGGCCCTCGGGGCGGGCCAGGACGTAGTGGATGATGTTCTCGGACATGTCGTGCTCGCCCGAGGTGATGAAGCGCTTGACGCCCTCGATGTGCCAGGAGCCGTCGTCCTGCCGGGTGGCCTTGGTGCGGCCGGCGCCGACGTCGGAGCCGGCGTCCGGCTCGGTCAACACCATCGTGGAGCCCCACTGCTTGTCCACCGCGAGCCGGGCGACGTGCTTCTGCTGGTCGGTGCCCTCCTCGTAGAGGACGCCGGCGAAGGCCGGGCCCGAGGCGTACATCCACACCGCCGGGTTGGCGCCCAGGATCGTCTCGGCGAAGCCCCACAGGAGCGAGCGCGGGGCGGTGGTGCCGCCCAGCTCCTCGGGCAGGCCCAGGCGCCACCACTCGGCGTCCATGTACGCCTGGTAGCTCTTCTTGAAGGTGTCCGGCAGCGGCGCGGTGTTGCTGTCCGGGTCGAAGACCGGCGGGGTCCGGTCGCCGTCCGCATACGAGTCGGCCAGCTCGTTCTCCGAGAGGCGGGCGATCTCGGAGAGCACGCTCCTGGCGGTCTCGACGTCCATCTCGGCGAACGGGCCGGTGCCGTACAGCTTGTCGCGGCCGAGCACCTCGAAGAGGTTGAACTCGATGTCGCGGAGATTCGACTTGTAGTGCCCCATGGCGACGGCTCCGTAAGGCTCGACCCGGCGAGGTGCCGACGGCGCCCGCACCGGGGGGTGGGATCGGTTCTCGTATGCGTTTCAAACGATGACCGCCATGATGCTACCCACCGGTAATAAGAGGCAACCCCGAATCGACCAACTGTGACTCAGTACGCTCTAAGGCATGTACGGCTACGACCAGAACGCGGGCGGGCAGCAGCAGTACGCCGCCCCGCCACCGCCGCAGCAGCCGCCACACGGCCACCAGCAGCACGGACACCCCGGCCAGCCGGCCCCGGGGTACGGCGAGCAGCCCCTCTACCCGGAGCCCTCGCCGCCCTCGCTGGCCGACGCGGTGCGCGCGTTCACCACGGGCACCATGGCCCCGGAGGACTTCCAGCAGATCTTCTCGACCTCGAAGATCTACTGCCCGCGCGGTGACAATCCGGGCTTCCTCGCGCTGCACAACACCCAGCAGCCGGTGATCCCCATGTTCAGCTCGCTCAAGGAGCTGCGCCGCTACGCCGGCAAGGAGTCCAAGTACTTCGTGATCACCGGCGCCGAGGTGCTCGACCTGCTGCCGACGGGGTACGGCTTCGTCCTGGACATGGAGGGCCAGCACCGGATGGTCTTCGACGCGAAGGCCGTGGAGCAGATGGTCGACTACGCGATGCGCCAGATGTACGGATAGGGCGCCGGCGGCGGGTGGCGCGAGGCTCGTGCCGCCCGGGACAGCCGCTCCCACCTGGGCCGACGTGACCCGGGCCGGACCGCCGCGAGGCGGCCCCGCCCGGGTTCGTCGCGTTCGGGGCCGCGCGTGGACGGCGCGTGTGCGGTGGCCGAAACGATCTCCCGGGCAGGGGGTGCGGGGCGCCCCGCGAGGCGGGCGGGAATGTCCGCGTCTTGATAGTCGTTCACCGTTCAACTAAGTTGAATGGTGAACGACCGAGGAGGCCGTCATGCCCGCCGTAACCGTTGACAACCCGCTGACGCTGCCGCGCGTCACCGCGCCCGCCCCGCGTACCGGGCAGACGCCGGCGCGCCCGCGTCCGGTGCTGACCGTGTCCACCGCGCCCAGCGGCCTGGAGGGTGAGGGGTTCCCGGTGCGCCGGGCCTTCGCCGGGATCGACTACCTGCACCTCGACCCGTTCATCATGATGGACCAGATGGGCGAGGTGGAGTACGCGCCGGGCGAGCCCAAGGGCACCCCCTGGCACCCGCACCGTGGCTTCGAGACCGTCACGTACCTGATCGACGGCACCTTCGTGCACCAGGACTCGCACGGCGGCGGTGGCGTCATCAACGACGGCGACACCCAGTGGATGACGGCCGGCTCCGGGCTGCTGCACATCGAGGCCCCGCCGGAGTCGCTCGTGCTCAGCGGCGGTCTCTTCCACGGCTTCCAGCTCTGGGTGAACCTGCCGCGCAAGGACAAGATGATGGCGCCCAAGTACCAGGACATCGGTGGCGGCCAGGTCAAGCTGCTGGCCAGCGAGGACGGCGGCGCGCTGCTGCGGCTGATCGCCGGCGACCTCGGTGAGCACCGGGGGCCCGGCGCCACCCACACGCCCATCACCATGATCCACGCCTCGGTGAACCCGGGCGCCGAGCTCACCCTGCCCTGGCGGCCCGACTTCAACGGCCTCGCGTACGGCATGGCCGGGCGCGGCACCGCGGGCGTCGAGGGCCGCCCCTTCCGGGTCGGGCAGACGGCCGTCTTCGGCGCGGGCGACACGCTGACCATCCGCGCGGACGAGACGCAGGAGTCGCGCAGCCCGAACTTCGAGGTCGTCCTCCTGGGCGGGCTGCCCATCCGCGAGCCCATGCACCAGTACGGGCCGTTCGTCATGAACACCCGCGCCGAACTGGCCCAGGCCTTCGAGGACTTCCAGGCCGGCCGCCTCGGCAAGGTGCCCCACACCGACGGCTGACCCGCTCGGCCGGGCCGGGACACCCGGCCGCACCGACCAGACCCGGTGCGTGCGAGACGCGGCCCCCGTCGCACGCACCGGGTCCCGTGGCGGCGGCGCCGACCGTTGGGGCGGCCGGCGCCGCCGGATCTTCCCCCCTGACGCGCGCTCACCCGGCCGGCGGCCATGGACGGGTGGGGCGCGGCGGGGCGTGGTGGGCTGGGGACGTGCCCAGTGATCGTTTCGCGTCCCCGCGGGCGCGGGGGCCCGCGCTGTTGCCGTACGAGGTACGCCGGGTCGCCGCGTGGTGCGGGGCCCTGCTGCTGATGGCCGGCGTGGCCGGGCTGCTGGTGTGGCTCACCGTGGTGCTCAAGGCCGCGGTCACCCCCGTGCTGCTCGCGCTGCTGGGCTCCGCGCTGCTGGGCCCGCTGTACCGGTGGCTGGTGCGGATGCGGCTGAACGCCTCGCTCGCGGCCGGCCTCACGTGTCTGGCGTTGCTCGGCGTGGTGGGTGGTGCCTGCTACATCGTCGTCCAGGCGCTGGTGGACAGCGGCGATCAGATCGTCTCCTCGGTCAAGGCCGCCGCCCGGGACCTGTCCGGCGACTTCGAGATCGCGGGCAACTCCGTGGACGACATGGCCTCCAGCGGGCGGGAGCTGGCGGACAAGTTCGGCGGCACGGCCGCGACCGGCCTCGTCTCCGGGCTCAGCGTCGTCGGCCAGATGGCCGCCGCCGCCTTCCTCGCGCTGCTGCTCACGTTCTTCTTCCTGCGCGACGCCGACCGCGCGGTACGCACCCTGCACGCGTACGCGCCGCGCGGTGCGGGCCCCCGGCTGGAGGCGGTGGCCCGGCGCGCGTTCCAGGCCGTCGAGGGCTTCATGCGGGGCACCACCGTGATCGCGCTCATCGACGCGGTGTGCATCGCCGTCGGACTGCTGGTGCTGGGCGTGCCCGGGGCGGTGGGGCTGGGCGCGCTGGTCTTCGTCGGCGCGTACATCCCCTACCTGGGCGCCTTCCTGTCCGGCACGGTGGCCGTGCTCGTCGCCTTCGCCGACGGGGGGCTGGCGATCGCGCTGTGGGCGCTGGGCGTGGTGCTGGCCGTGCAGGTCCTGGAGGGCCACGTGCTCCAGCCCGTCGTGCAGAGCCGCACGGTGCGGATGCACCCCGCCGTCGTGATGATCACCCTGACGGCCGGCGCCAGCCTGGCCGGCATCCTCGGCATGCTGCTGGCCGTCCCGCTGACCGCCGCCGCCTTCGGCATCGTCTCCGACCTGCGCGAACACTACGGCCGGGGCGAGGGCCCCGACGACGATCCCGATCCCCCGCCCGCCGACCCGGACGCCGGCCCCTCCGGTGCGGGGAGCCCCGGGGCTGGTGGGGCGGACGCCGACCCGCCCACCCCGGGGGACGCCCCGCCCGCCGGCTCGGGCCCGACGGACTCCGGCGGCGGCTCGGAGCGCCCGAGCCCGTAAGCCCCCCGGGCGGACTTCCCCGCCCGCCCCCGACGCGCGCCGCGCCACCCGACGGACCGGGCACCTCGTCCCGGGACCGGGCGGGGGAGCCGCGAGGAGGCTTCGCCGGAACGACGCCCCTCACCCGATCACCCGACGAGGCGACAGCCCCGCGCGTGGTGATTCCGGTCGGGCCGGCCCGCAGGCTCGGGGTTCCCGGTCGGTCGTGGCGGCCGGGCCGCGCGAGGGGCCCGGTCACAGAGGCTCGGGCGGGGCCTCCGGTGACTGTTCGTACAGCTCGAACCAGATGCACTTGCCTTCGCCGCGTGGGTCCACGCCCCAGGTGTCGGCCAGCATCTCCATCAGGAGCAGGCCGCGGCCGGAGGAGGCCAGTTCGCCGGGGTGGCGGCGGTGGGGGAGTTCGTCGCTGGGGTCGACGACGTCGAGGCGTAGGCGGCGCGCGTGCGGGCCGCCGCTGATCTCGGCGATCGCCAGCGCGTCGCCGTCGGTGTGCACCAGGACGTTGGTGACCATCTCGGACAACATCAGGACGGCCGACTCCACCTGGTCGGCCGATGACCAGTCGTGCAGCATCTGGCGCAGTTGCTGGCGGGCCTGGCTGATCCGTTCCGGCTGGGCCTGGGCCACGGTGATGGCGGCCCGGCGCCGGCGGGGGCCCGCCGCCTCGGGGGTGGGCAGGCCGCGCGATATGAGGACGAACGCGATGTCGTCCTCGCGGCGGTCGGCCAGCGGGCCGGTCCGGTAGTGCGAGGGCGGTCCGTGGACGGCCTGGAGCAGCGCGTCGGCGAGCGCGTCGAGGTCCGCCTGGGTACGCGGTCGGCGCCCGGGCCCGCCCGTCGGGCCCCCGTCCCCGTCGGCCGCGCGCTCCGGCGCCTGGGCCGGCACCGGGCCGGGCGCCGCGACCGCCTCCGGGGCGCTCAGGGCCCGCCCCACCGCCGTCGCGGGGGCGGCTGGCCCGGCCGGGACCGGCGGGTTCCCCGGGGCCACCGAGGGCTCCAGGGGCGCCGGGGTGCCCGGGGCCGGGGCCGCGAGCGGGCCCGGTGTGGGGCTCGGGGCCGGGGGCGCGACCTGCTTCGGGGCGGGGGGTGTCGGGGTGGGGCCGTCGAGGTCGCGTAGGTGCTCGGTGAAGACCGCGCGGATGCGCTCCCAGCCGGTCTCCAGGTCGTGGCCGCCCGTCTCGATCAGGCCGTCCGTGCACACCAGGAGCGTCTCGTCGGGTTCGAGGGTGAGCCGGGTGGTGGGGTAGTCGGCGTCGGGGATGACGCCGAGCGGCAGTCCGCCCGCCGTCGGGTGCAGCAGCACCGTGCCGTCCGCGTGCGCGATGGCCGGTTCGGGGTGGCCGGCGCGGGCGACGTCCAGGGCGCCGGTGGTCGGGTCGATCTCCATGTAGAGGCAGGTCGCGAAGCGCGGGTCGGCCGCCTCGGCGTCCTCCGCGTCCCCGCCGCCGGGCCGGGTCCGGCCGCCGGTGTCGGCCAGGCTCGCGAAGAACCGGGAGGCGCGGGAG
Source organism: Streptomyces sp. NPDC057702 (assembly GCF_042799315.1). Classification (NCBI taxonomy): domain Bacteria; kingdom Bacillati; phylum Actinomycetota; class Actinomycetes; order Kitasatosporales; family Streptomycetaceae; genus Streptomyces; species Streptomyces sp. NPDC057702. Next base: position 14,594 of record NZ_JBHVJC010000041.1, read on the forward strand.
AGCACCGCGTCCGGGTGGTGGCCCTCGGTGGCGTACGCCCGCAGCGCGATCCGTAGCTGGCCCATCAGCCCGGCGGCGCGGACGTCGTGGCCCTGCACGTCGCCGATGACCAGCGCGGTGCGCCCGGACGGCAGCGGGATCACGTCGTACCAGTCGCCGCCGACCTGGAGCCCGCCGCCGGTGGGCACGTACCGCGCGGCGATCGTCAGCCCGGCCACCTCCGGGCGGCGGTCGGGGAGCATGGCGCGCTGGAGGCCGTCGGCCAGCTCACGCTCGGTGTCGTGCAGGCTGGCCCGCGACAGCGCCTGGGCGAACATGCGGGCGATGGTGGTGAGCACCGACCGCTCGTCGGGGGTGAAGGAGACCGGCTGGTCGAAGGCGGCGAGCCAGGCGCCGATGGTGCGGCCGGCCACGATCAGCGGCAGGAAGGCCCACGACTGGTGGCCGAGCGGCTGGGTCAGCGGCCAGGCGGCCGGGAAGCGGTGGCGGTAGTCCTCGGGGGTGGGCAGGTAGATCGCGCGGCCGGTGCGGACCGCCTCGGCCGCCGGGTAGTCGGTCTCCACCGGCATGTCCAGGAAGGGCTCCTCGTGGCCCTCCTCGTACCCCTGGTGGCCGATGACCGTGACCCGGTTGCCCTCGACGCCGAAGACCGCCAGGCCGACGGGGGTGAAGCCGGGCATGGACAGTCCGGCGGCCACCCGCAGCACCTCGGCGCTGGACTGCGCCTCGGCCAGCGCGCGGCCCGCGTCCAGCAGGAACGCCTCGCGGTTGCGCCGCCAGTCGCCGGTGACGGGGGAGGCGGCGGCGGTGCCGGGGGTCAGCTCGGGCACCTCCTCCAGGGTGCCGACCAGTTCGAAGTGCTCGCCCCGGCTGATCGGCCGGGTGCGGCTGCGTACCGTGCGCAGGACCACGCCGCGCTCGTCGACCACCCGCAGCCGGGCCTCGGCCAGGGTGCCCTCGGCGAGCGCGAGGTTGACGATGCCGTTGATCTCCGACCAGTCGACGGGGTGGAACCGGGCGCGCGCCGCGGCCTCCGGGAGGGTGACGGGGGTGGCGGGCAGCCCGAGGAGCCGGGCCGCCTCGGCGTCGAGGGTGACCTTCGCCGAGGCGTTGCCCCACCGCCACAGGCCGGTCCGGATCGTGGCCAGCACATCCTCGGTACGCATTGCCCTACTTTATGTTCATTTACTGAGAGATGACCAGCGAGATTGTCCGGTCACTGACCCGGACGGAGACCCCGCCGGTCGCGTTACTCCGCGAGGTGGCGACGGCCAGGACGGTAGGCTGGCACCTTGCCCGCAGTGGCACTCGCGCCCGGGTCCCGGCTCTGCCAAGCCGCCCGCCCGCGCCGTCCACGCCCCGCTCAGATGACTTGGATGAATGATGCATCGGTACCGGTCCCACACCTGCGGCGAGCTCCGTGCCGCTGACGTCGACACTGAGGTGCGGTTGAGCGGCTGGCTGCACAATCGACGGAACCTGGGCGGCATCCTCTTCATCGACCTGCGCGACCACCACGGCGTGGTGCAGCTCGTCGTCCGGCCCGACACGGTCGCAGGCGAGGCGCTCAGCTCGCTCACCAAGGAGACCGTCGTCCGCGTGGACGGCCGGGTCATCGCGCGCGGTGCGGACAACGTCAACCCGGACCTGCCCACCGGCGAGATCGAGGTCGAGGTCAGCGACGTCGAGGTGCTCGGCGCCGCCGACCCGCTGCCGTTCACCGTCTTCCCCGAGGACAACGTGAACGAGGAGCGCCGCCTTGAGTACCGCTTCCTCGACCTGCGCCGCGAGCGCATGCACCGCAACATCATCCTGCGCTCGAAGGTCATCGCCGCGCTGCGCTCGAAGATGACCGGGCTCGGCTTCAACGAGCTGGCCACCCCGATCCTGTCGGCCACCTCCCCCGAGGGCGCCCGCGACTTCCTGGTGCCCTCGCGGCTGCACGCCGGCAAGTTCTACGCCCTGCCGCAGGCCCCGCAGCAGTTCAAGCAGCTCCTGATGATCGCGGGCTTCGACCGCTACTTCCAGATCGCGCCCTGCTTCCGCGACGAGGACGCCCGCGCCGACCGCTCGCCGGGCGAGTTCTACCAGCTCGACGTCGAGATGAGCTTCGTCGAGCAGGAGGACGTCTTCCAGGTCATCGAGAAGGTGATGACCGACCTGTTCAACGAGCTGGGTGACGGCCGCGAGGTCACCTCGCCCTTCCCGCGCATCCCCTTCCGCGAGGCGATGCTCAAGTACGGCTCGGACAAGCCGGACCTGCGGGCCCGCCTGGAGCTGGTCGACGTCTCGCACGTGTTCGCCGGCTCCGGCTTCAAGGCGTTCGCCGACAAGCACGTGCGCGCCCTGGCGGTGCCCGACACCGGCGAGCAGCCGCGCAAGTTCTTCGACCAGCTCGGCGAGTACGCCGTCGAACAGGGCGCCAAGGGCCTGGCCTGGGTGCGGATCGGCGAGGACGGCAAGCTGACCGGACCGATCGCCAAGTTCCTCACTGAGGAGGACGTGACCAGGCTGGTCGCCGAGGTCGGCGGCAAGCCCGGCACCTCGGTCTTCTTCGGCGCCGGCGACGTCGACGAGGTCTCCAAGATCATGGGCGCGGTGCGGGTCGAGGCCGCCAAGCGCGCCGGACACTTCGAGGAGAACGTCTACCGCTTCTGCTGGGTCGTGGACTTCCCGATGTTCGAGAAGAACGAGGACACCGGCGCGATCGAGTTCTCGCACAACCCGTTCTCCATGCCGCAGGGCGGCCTGGAGGCGCTGCGGACCAAGGACCCGCTGGACATCCTGGCCTGGCAGTACGACATCGTCTGCAACGGCACGGAGCTGTCCTCGGGCGCCATCCGCAACCACGAGCCCGAGGTCATGTACGAGGCGTTCGGCATCGCGGGCTACTCCCAGGAGGAGGTGGAGCGCGAGTTCGGCGGCATGCTCCGCGCCTTCAAGTTCGGCGCCCCGCCGCACGGCGGCATCGCGCCGGGCGTGGACCGTATCGTGATGCTGCTCGCCGACGAGCCCAACATCCGCGAGACGATCGCCTTCCCGCTCAACGGCAACGCGCAGGACCTGCTCATGGGCGCGCCCAGCGAGGTGGACGAGGCGCGGCTGCGCGAGCTGCACCTGTCGCTGCGCAAGCTGGCGCCGGCCAAGCAGGCCGCCTCCGCGCAGCAGCCCAAGGCGGGGCAGCGGGCCGAGGCGGAGCAGGCCAAGGGCGAGTAGCCCCGGGCGGTGCCGCTCGCGGGCGGGCTCGCCCGAGGGCGGGCGGCGCCGTACGGCCTCGCCTGTGGAGTGTCACGTCGGCGCCCCGGACCCTGGCGGTCCGGGGCGCCGACGCGTGCGGTGACACCGGCCGTGGCGGCGGCCGGCGCCGCCGGCACCGGGCGCGCCTCACTGGCGCCGGACCAGCGGCTCGAAGGCGGCGCGCACGTCGGCCGGGGACGCGTCGACGAGGGTGTCCGAGGGCGGGCCCAGCAGGCCCGAGTCGGACCGGAAGGACGGCGGGCAGCTCGTCCCGCCGATCTGCACCGTGCGCGTGGACACCAGCTCGCCGGTGCGCAGCGCGTAGACCCGGACGGGTACCGCGATCTTCCGGAACGTCACGTCGCCCTGGTAGTGCGGGGCGTTCCTGGTCTGGTACGGGCAGGTCTGGACGGCGGTTCCGGCGTCGTCGTCCCTCGTCTCGCCCGCGCAGACCACCAGCGCGGCCTTCGCCACGTCACCGGCGCGCCAGCTCCTGGGGAGCTGGTCGGTGTAGGTCTCGTTGCCGTAGAACAGCGCGCGGTTGGTGGCTCCCGCGCGGGCGGCGGGCGCGGCGCTGTAGCCGGCCGGGGCCGAGCAGTACGAGGGCTGTTCGCCGTACGAGCCGTCGCCCAGCAGGTCGCGTACGTGCGCCAACTCGAGGGAGAGCGTGGCCCGGTGGATTCCCTCGCGGGCCCGGCCGGTGCGCGGGTCGCCCGGGTAGCCGTCGACGAGCTGCTGGTAGCGGTCGCGGGCGGCTCGCCAGTCCTTGTCCTGGCCCAGGTCCTCCGCGCAGGTCACGAGCGCGTCGGGGGCGACCCGGCGCACGGTGGCGGCCGTGCGGCCAAGGACGCCCTGGCGCGGGTTCCGCGCCCGCAACCAGTCCGTGACCTCCGCGGTGGCGCACGCGTCCGCGAGGGGCAGTCGGCCCAGGAACCCGTCGAGCGTCGAGCCCACCGTCGCGTCGTGGCCCGGCTCCGCGAGGACCTCGGCGAGCGTGTCGAAGCCGCTGGCCAGCTGGGCGCTGTCGCCCCGCAGGCCACGGGCCAACTCGCCCCGGGCGATCCCCAGGCGGCGGCACGCCTCGGCGGTGGCCTCGCCCCGCTCGGTGCCGGGGGCGTCGGCCAGCCGGTGCCCGAACGCCACCGTGTCCCGCGCCGCCAGCACCGCCGCGCAGTCGCCGCGTTCGCGGGCCTCGGTGACGTCCCGCTCGATCCCCACGGCGTCGAACCGCAGCCAGCCCACCGTCAGCAGCACCAGGGCCGTCGCTCCCAGCGCCGTCAGCCGCCGCCCGCGCGCCGCGAGCCGCCCGGCCCCACGGGTGCCCAGGAACCAGCCGTGCGCGATGCCGGCCACCCACCAGGCGACCAGCGCCAGCTCGCACCACACCGCGGCCAGCGACATCAGTGTCGCCACCAGCCCGACGGTGACCAGGAGATGGGCGCAGGCCAGGCCGGGCCGGCGCAGCAGGAGGTAGCCGACGCCGAGCAGCGACGCGTTGCCCAGGGCCGCGGCCAGCGGGTCGTCCTCCCGCGCGAGGGGCGGTGGCTCCGGGGTCGGCCCGGGCTCCGGGGCCGGCCCGGTGTCCGTCACGTCGTCCATCCTGCTGTCCTCCCCCTCGCGGAACGCGCCTGGCCGGCCTCATTGTTCGCGCGCCGCGCGGGACCCCTCCCGACCGCGCGGCGCGTCCGGGACCGACGGCCTGGCGGCCGCCCCGGGGGTGAATCGGCGGCCGGCTCGGGGCGGCCGGCTCGGGGCGAGGGCGGGGAGCGAGCGTGCGGAGCGCTGGGTGGGGTGCTGTGACGTACGTCGCGCGCGGGCGGTGGCGTACGGGGGCGACGGGCGGGGCGACGCGTGGGGCGTGAGCGGGCCGTTGGGGGCCGGGTGGCCCGCGAGGGGCCGGGCCGTGGGGGCCGGGGTGCGGCGGCTGTGGGGCGCGGTGGTCACCACGCGGCCCGGGGCCGGCACACTGGACGCGTGTGGCACGTTGGGACGTTGGGCGGCTTTCGACCCCGGGTGAGCCGTCCGTACCGTGTGTCACCGTGTCACCGATGCGCGTCGGCCCGCGCCGCGCCCTGTCCGGAAGAGAGCGATCATGCCCCCGCAGTCGCCCGTGCACCCCATCCGCCGCCGCCCGTTAGCGCGGGGTCTGACCCTCACGCTCCTGGTCACGGGCGCGCTCGGCGGGCTCGCCGCGTGCGGCGCCCCGGCCGACCGCGCGGCGGCCGACGGCCCGGCCAACGCCTCCGTCGCGCGCGAGCCCCAGCAGGAGCCAGGCGGCGGCCGGGCCGGCCGGGCCGCGCCCACCGGGCTGCCACGCGAACTGCCGGGCATAGGCCCGAGAACGCTCGCCAAGGTGCCCGAGGAGAGCCGCCAGATGCTGGTGGTGACGGGGGAGGGCCGCGACTCCTCGCGCTCGACGGCCGTGCTGTACGAGCGCGCCGCCGACGGCCGTCTGCGCCCCGGCCCGACCTGGGCGGCGCACAACGCGCGGCACGGCTGGACCGACCGGCACGTCCAGGGCGACCTGCGCTCGCCCATCGGCGTCTTCGGCCTGACGGACGCGGGCGGCCTGCACGCCGACCCGGGGAGCGGGCTCCCCTACGACCGCTCGCGGGCCTTCACCGCCGTCGGCACGGGCTTCGAGGGCGAGCCGCTGGCCGGCGCCTTCGACTACGTCGTGGCCATCAACTACAACCGGAAGCCCGGTACGTCCCCGCTCGACTGGACCCGGCCGTTGGGCGCCGCGCGCGGCGGCGGCATCTGGGTCCACGTGGACCACGACGGCCCGACCCAGGGCTGCGTCAGCCTCGACAAGCGCCATATGCGGGACCTGATCCGCGCCCTCGACCCGGATCTGCACCCGGTCATCGTCATGGGCGACGCGAAGTCCCTGGCCCGCTAGCGGCGTCCCTCGCGGGACCGCGCGGCGGGACGAGGGGTACGGGGCGGGGCCGGCCGAGTGCCCTGGCCGCGCGTGAGCGCCCGTGGTGCGCGGGCGCGCGGCCTGTCCGATGTGCGGGCGCGCGGCTCACGACCGGGTCGGCGCCCGGCTCGCCTGGCGCGCGGGCCGGCGTGTGCGGGCCGAACCGAGTGCCCCGCTGGGTGTGCGGGTTCGCGTGTACGGGCCGAACCGAGTGCCCCGCTGGCGCGCGCCGACGGGGTGCGGCCCCGTCGGCGTAGGGCCTGCCCCGACCGGCGTGCGGCCCGTCATGTCGTACGGCTTCGCGGGTCCCCTCGGTGGGTGGCGGATCGGCGTACGGTCCGGGGGCCGGCGTATGGTCCGGGGGCCGGCGGGCGCCCGGCTTACGGGGTGCCGCGTCGGCCGCAGTCCGCGCGGGGGCACTCGCGGCGGGCGCGCTCGCCACGGGCCAGCAGGGTCCGGATGTCGTCGGGCGACAGGACGCCCCCGTCGCGGGCCGTGCGCCGCACGGCCCGCAGCAGCCGCCGGCCGGTGGCCTGGTGACGCCACAGCACGGCGCGTACGCCGTACTCGAGGACCGCCATCAGGTCGTTCTCCGGCAGCTCGTCCGCGATGACCACGACCCGGCGTTGACCACCGCGCACCAGGCGGCGCAACTCCGCGCCGGCCAACTCGTCGAACCGCCCCGCGAGCAGCACCGCCACGGACACCCCGCCCGGTGCCACCGCCTCCGGGCGCGGCCCGTCGAACAGCTCCACCCCCGGCTGGCCCCGCAGGTGACGAACGACCCCGGCCCGGGAGCGGGGGTCGGTGCCATGCACCGTGACGGTCACGCGTTGATCGGCCACTGCGTCCTCGTTCTCCACGTTCTCCCCGTGTCCTACCTCCCACAGGGTGCGCGCGTGGCCTAAACGAACGGTTGGCGAAACGTCAACGCGCCGGCGTGCCCGCGTGAGCGAGACCCGCCCACCCACGCGCGAACGCCCGGCCGGGGACGTCGGCCGGGCGTTCGTGGCGCACGGGTCACGGGGCGAGCACCGCCCGCGAGGGCGCGGGTCGGCTCGTGGCGGGGCGCCGGGCGGCCGGCGGGTTCGCCGGGGCCGCCCGGTGGTGGGGTCAGCGCAGGACGCCGGCCTCGCGGGCTTCGACCAGCCACTCCGGGAACTCGACCATCAACTGGCCGTACAGCTCGGTGTCCGAGAGGAGCCGGGGTTCGAGGCCGGCGTGGAAGAAGCCCGCGTTGTCGACCGGGCGTCGCTCGGGTACGGCCAGGTCGTCCAGCTTGCGCAGGAAGTCGAAGCCCTTGCCGGCCGGGTCGCCGAAGCCGACGAACTGCCAGAAGATCGGCAGCCGGGCCGCCTCGCACAGCGCGCGCTCGGCGGCCGGCTTGCTGGTGGGCGCGCCGTCCGTCTGGAAGATCACGAACGCGGGGTCGGTCGAGCCGGACTTCTCGTAGTGCTCGACGACGGCGTTGATCGCCCAGTGGTAGTTCGTACGCCCCATGTGGCCGAGCGCGGCGTGCGACTCCTCGATACGGCCCGCGTAGGTGGCCAGGTCCAGGTCGACCGTGCCGTCCACGTCGGTGGAGAAGAACACGACGGGCACCACCCCGTCGTCGTCCAGGTGCGCGGACAGGCCCAGGGCCTGTTCGGCGAGGTGTTGGACGGTGCCGTCCTTGTAGTAGCGGCGCATCGAGCCCGACCGGTCCAGGACCAGGTACACGGCGGCCCGCTGCCCGCCGAGCCCGTGCTTGGCGACGACGGTGGACGCGGCCTTGTACAGGCTGACCAGCCCCGGAGCGGACGCCTCGACCGTGGCGAGGGAGATCGCGGAACGGGGCGACTCGGCCGACGGCTCGGACGCCGCCGATGTCCCGGACGCCGCTGTCGAGGCGGCCACCGCATCGGCCCGCCCGGCGGCGGCCTCGGGCTCCGCCGCCGTCTCGGGCTCGGCCCCCGCCGTGGGCTCGGCCGTCGGGGCGGGCTCGGCGGTGCTCGCCCCGGGCCCGGCCGTTGGGGTGGCCACCGGCTCGGGCTCGGGTCGGGCCTTCGTGGTGGTGGCGCTGTCCGTGGTGGTGCGCGGGGTGCCGGTGGCGGTCGCCGCGCTCGGCGTACGGGGTTCCGCTTCCGCGTCGGTGCGGGCTTTCGGCGGTGTGTCGGCGTCCGGCGCCGGGGTGGCCTCCGCCGAGAGGGCCGTCGCCTCCGGTGCCGCCTTCGCGGTGCTCGTGCTCGTGGCCGTGGCGGTAGCCGTGCCCGTGGCGGTGGTCGCCGGTGTCGGGGTGGCCGGAGCCGTGGCCGTGGCGGCCGGGTCGGTGGTGGCCGGGTCGGTGGTGGCCGTCGCGTTGGCCTCGGCCTCGGTGCCGGCCGGCGTGGGGGCCGTCGCGTCCGGCGCGGCGTCCGGCGCGGTGGTGACCGCGGGGTCAGGCTCGGTGGCCGTGTCGGCCCCGGTGGTGGGCGCGGTCGGGGGCGTGCTGGTGTCGGCGTCGGCGTTGGCCGTGTCGGTTCCGGCCGCGGGGGCGGCGGTCGGGGTCTCGGTGGGTCGCTCGGTGGTGGGCCCGGTGGCCGGTGGCGTGGCGGGCCCGGTGACCTCGGCGGGTGGGGTGCCCGCCTCGGCGTCGGTCTCGACCTCGATCTCCACGTCGCTCTCGACCTCGATCTGGGGCTCCACCTCGTCCCCGGCCTCGGCCGACGACCGGGGAGTCGGCACGCCGGCCGAGCCGGCCCGGCCAGCGGAGTCGCCCGACCCCGCCGAACCGGCCGCGTCCACGGCGCCGGCCGCGTCCACGGCGCTGGCGGAGCCGGTCGCGTCGGCGGGGTCCGCCGTGTCGGGCAGGTCAGCGGTACGCGTGTCCGCCGCGTCCACCGGCTCCGGCTCCGTGCTCGGTGTGGGCGAGGGGAGGGGCGCGGTCCCGCGTTCGGGTTCCGGCCCGGCGGCGTGGTCGGCCTCCGCCGGTGCGGTTCGCGTCGCCCCGGTCTCCGTGACCGAACCGGTCTCCGTGACCGAACCGGCCGTCGTGGTCGGCCCGGTGCCCGTGTCGGGCGCGGTGTCCGTGGTCGTGGCCACGGGCTCGTCCGTGGTGTCGGTGGCCGGCGAGGTGCGGGCGGCGACGGGGACCACGGTGGTGTCCGACGCGGCGGCCGAGCGGGACGCGGACCTCGCGTCCGGGTCGGTCAGCGACCCGGCGTCGGGTGACGGCGTGGCCTCGGACGCGGTCAGGGACGCGGGCTCGGACGTGGTCGACGCGTCGGTGGTGGAGGCGGCCGACGGCTCCGCCGTGGGCTCGGACGACGAGCGCGGGGCCTCGCTCTCGTCGGTCGCCGTCTGTGAGCGGCCAAAAACTTTGCGCAGCAGGTCCCGTATGCCCATGGATGAAACCCCTCACCTGTCGAGTGCGATGCGCGTCCGTCATGGCCGGTAGGTGCCGGTAAGCGCCGGTGTATTCCAGCGGGTGGCCCAATGCGCCTGGCCGGGCCGGACACGTAAGGCTAACGGGCCTTGGGGCACCGGCCCGAGCGAGCCCGCGGGGTGGGTCGCGGGCGGGCTGGCGCGGGAGGCGGGCGCGGTGCCGGCGGCGTACGCCAACTCGGGCATATCCGGCGCCTCATGGCGTCCGGATGCCGGATTGCTCCGGGCCAAACCTCACCGTAAGTGACGACTGACCGTCGTCGTTCACCGTCGATTCACCCTCACTTCGCCAATTCGCGACACCACCCCCATAGCTTCGCGGCGGATGGATTCCGACACCGTGTCGGCGCGGGCCTGCGCCGGTGGACCCAAAGACGAAGGAATTGACGTGCGCAAGCTTCTGCCTCTGATCAGCTCGCACCCGGGCGGCCGTTCCGCGTTGACCTGTCGCTACCGCTGTGGTGACGCCTGCTTCCACGAGGTGCCCAACACCAGCGACAACGCCTACGTCGGCGATGTCATCGCCAGCGCCCTCTCGCGTCGTAACGTCCTGCGCGCCAGCGCCGTGGTCACCGTCACGGCCGCCGCCGGCGCCGGTATCGGTCTGGGCCAGGCGCCGCAGGCGTCCGCCGCCACGCCCGCCGTCGCCGCGCACGGTGGCAAGTCGCACGGCAAGAACCGCGCCGCGCGCGGTCTGCGCTTCGACCCGGTCGCGCCGAACACCAAGGACGCCGTCGTCATCCCGCGCGGCTACGAGCAGAACATCGTGATCCGCTGGGGCGAGCCGATCCTGCCCGGCGGTCGCGACTTCGACCCGAAGCGGCAGAGCGCGCAGGCGCAGGCCAAGCAGTTCGGTTACAACAACGACTACATGGCCGTCCTCGACATCCCGCACGAGCGCCACCGGCAGCTCCTCGTGGTCAACCACGAGTACACGGACGAGATCCTGATGTTCGCCGGGTACGACGCGGACAACCCGACCCGTGAGCAGGCGGAGATCGCCATCGCGGCGCACGGCCTGTCCGTCGTGGCCGCCGCCGAGGACCGCCGCTCCGGCAAGCTGACCGCGCTGCGCCGCCACCACCTCAACCGCCGCGTGACCGGCTCGACCCCGTTCGAGGTCACCGGCCCGGCGGCCGGCAGCACGTTCCTGCGGACGTCGGCCGACCCGCGCGGCAAGCGCATCCTGGGCACGCTCAACAACTGCGGTGGTGGCATCACGCCGTGGGGCACCGTGCTCTCCGGCGAGGAGAACTTCAACCAGTACTTCGCCAACGCCGGCAAGGTCACCGACCCGGACACCAAGGCCCGCTACGCCCGGTACGGGCTCAGCGGCGAGGCCAGCGAGCGCAAGTGGGAGCGTTTCGACAAGCGCTTCGACACCCTCCAGGAGCCGAACGAGCCCAACCGCTTCGGCTGGGTCATCGAGATCGACCCGTTCGACCCGCACTCCACGCCGCGCAAGCTGACCGCGCTGGGCCGCTTCAAGCACGAGGCCGCCGAGCCCCGGCTGACCGACGACGGCCGTCCGGTGCTGTACATGGGTGACGACGAGCGCTTCGACTACTTCTACAAGTTCGTCTCCGCCAAGCGGATGATGCACGGCAACAGCCGATACGCCCGCGCGCACAACCGCACCCTGCTGGACGAGGGCACGCTGTACGTCGCCAAGTTCACCGGCGACAGCCCGGCGAGCGAGATCGACGGCTCGGGCAAGCTCCCCAAGGACGGCGAGTTCGACGGCAGCGGCGAGTGGATCCCGCTGGCCACCGGCACGACCTCGCACGTCGAGGGCATGAGCGCCGAAGAGGTCTACGTCTTCACGCGGCTGGCCGCCGACAAGGTGGGCGCGACCAAGATGGACCGCCCCGAGGACGTCGAGCCCAGCCCGCGCACCGGCCGCGTCTACATCGCGCTGACCAACAACAAGGACCGTGGCGCCAAGGGCAAGCCCGCCGCCGACGAGGCCAACCCGCGCAACAACAACAAGCACGGCCAGATCCTGGAGCTCGCCGAGCACTGGGACGACGCGGGCGCCGACCGCTTCAACTGGCGCCTGTTCCTGGTCTGTGGCGACCCGAAGGACCCGAGCACGTACTTCGCCGGGTTCCCCAAGGACCAGGTCAGCCCGATCTCCTGCCCGGACAACATCACCTTCGACGCGCACGGCAACCTGTGGATCTCCACCGACGGCAACGCCCTCGGCACCCACGACGGCCTGTTCGGCGTGGCGACCGCGGGTGAGCGGCGCGGTGAGGTCAAGCAGTTCCTGACCGTCCCGAACGGCGCCGAGACCTGCGGCCCGATCGTCCAGGACCGGCGCGTCATGGTCGCCGTCCAGCACCCGGGCGAGATCGACGGCGCGACCGTCGAGAAGCCGAAGTCGGCGTGGCCCGACGGTCCGGGCAAGCTCGTGCGCCCGGCGGTCGTCAGCGTCTGGCGGCGCGACGGCGGCGACATCGGCGCGTAGCGCCCCTCCGGGCGCGGCACCGCCGCGCCCGCGTACGGCTCCTGGCCCCGTGGGGTGCGAGGCCAGGAGCGGGGACCGCCCGGCGGGGCGGCGCGTGGGGCACCACCGCGCCGGGCGATCCCATCGACCACCCCGCTCGCCGCCCCCCGCCGTCTCCCCCGGCCGGCCCGGGGCCGGGGCCGGGGGCCCGTGCGGCGGACGCGCGGGAGCGGCCGGGGGGCCGTGGGGGAGCGGGGGAGCAGCGCGTCGCGGCGGCCGTACGGGGGCGGCCGGGTGACGTGGGCGGGAGGGGGCGCCCCGGCGCACGGCCCGGGTCGGCTCGGGTGGTCGTCGCCTGCGACGTGCGGTGGAGGGGGCCGCGCGACGGGCGGCGGGCACCGGCGGCCGGCCGGGCGGGCGCGCGCCGACCGGGGCGCGCGGCGGGGCCGTCCGGCTGCCGAACAATCCGCCTGCTCGCGGCTGACCTGCCGGTTAGCCTGGCGCGATGACCGACGAAGCGATAGCGGCACACGTCCAGTTCGACGACTCCGGCCTACTGCTGGTGGGCGAGCCCGGCGCGCCGGGGGTCTATTCCCTTCCGCGCTCGGGGCAGGCCGTGGACGCCGGCGCGCGCCGTTCGCTGCCGCTGGCCCAGGCGCTGTACGCGTCCATCCGGCCGGTGGGGACCGCCGAGACGGTCCTGCGGGAGTGGTCCGCCGGCGCACCGGTCGCCGAGCGCGCGCCCTGGGACGACCCGAGTCTGACCACTCCGGAGCGGGTGCGGGCCGCCGCGCTGGTGATCCGCGACGCGCACCTGCTGCTCATCGGCTTCCCGGACGCCGACGAGCCGTACTACGAGATCCCCGGCGGTGGCGTCGAGCCCGGGGAGAGCCCGGAGGCGGCGGCCGTACGCGAACTGCGCGAGGAGACCGGCCTGTCGGTGACCCTCACCCACGAGGTCGCCCGGATCTGGCGCCGGAACCGCCTGGGCCACTACTTCCTGGCCTCCGCCGAGGGCGAGTTGGGCGATCCGGACACGCTGGACACCCACGGCGGGACGCCGACCTGGGTGCCGCTGTCCGCGCTGTCCCACACGCCCCTGTGGCCGCGCCGACTGTCCTGGCGTATCCCCCACTGGCACGAGGCGGGCTGGCCGACGCGTCCGCTCGAACTCGCCGACCACATCCGGGACCTGACCGCGCCCTGCGCGTGGTGACCCCCGGGGGCCGCCCGGGCCAGCCCGCTTGCGGCTCCTGGCGAAAGTGACTAGGAACGCGGGCCCCGCTACGCCTACTTTCGGCTGCATGGCTGATGAGTGCTTCGAACATCCCCGGCTCGCCGCGATCTACGACCTGCTCGACCCGGACCGGGGCGATCTCGACGCGTACGTCCAGATGGCCAAGGAGTTCGGCGCGACCCGGGTGCTGGACCTCGGCTGCGGCACGGGGGTGTTCGCCCTCCTGCTGGCCGAGCGGGGCGTGGCCGTCGTCGGCGTCGACCCGGCGGAGGCGTCCCTCGACGTGGCGCGCGCGAAACCCGGCGCCGAGCGCGTGCGCTGGATAGCGGGGGACGCGACCGCCCTGCCACCCCTGGAGGTCGACCTGGTCACGATGACGGCGAACGCCGCGCAGGAGATCACCGACGACCGTGCCTGGCGGGACACGCTGCGCGGCGCGTACGACGCGCTGCGGCCCGGCGGACGGCTGGTCTTCGAGACCCGCGATCCCGCCCGCCGGGCCTGGGAGGAGTGGACCCGCGAGGCCACCCACCGGGTGACCGGCATCGCGGACGTCGGCGCCGTGGAGACGTGGGCCCGGGTCACGAGGATGAACTGGCCGCTGGTCACGTTCCGCTGGACCTACGTGTTCGCCGTGGACGGCGAGACCCTCACGTCCGACTCGACCCTTCGCTTCCACGACCGCGCGGAGATCGAACGCGACCTGGCCGCCCAGGGCTTCGTCCTGGAGGACGTCCGCGACGCCCCGGACCGCCCGGGACGCGAGTTCGTCTTCGTCGCCCGCCGGCCGTGAGCACCGCGAACACGGGTACACCCCACCGCCGGGCCACGCCGGCGGGCTCGGTCGCGACCCGCCCCCGGCCCCCGTATACCGTCGGGTAGGGGGCGGCCCACGGCGGGCGTCCCGACGTCGGGGACGGAACAGCGGGAAGGACGCGGCGTGCGCTATGAAGAGTTGATTGCCGAAGGGTTGACGACGCCCTTCGAGGGGTGGGACTTCGGGGTGTTCCAGGGGCGGTACGCCGAGAAGAGCGACGCCGACCTGCCGTGGAGCTACCCGGAACTCGTCCGCGCCCTGCTCCCGGGAGCCGGGGCGCTGCTGGACCTGGGGACGGGCGGTGGCGAGGTGCTGGCCTCGCTGGCGCCGCTGCCGGCGCGGACGGCGGCCACGGAGGGGTTCGCGCCCAACGTGCCGGTGGCCCGCAAGCGGCTCGAACCGCTCGGCATCGAGGTGGCCGAGGTCGGCGACGACGACCAACTCCCTTTCGCTGACGCCTCGTTCGACCTGGTGATCAGCCGGCACGAGTCGTACGACCCGGCCGAGATCCGGCGTGTGCTGCGGCCGGGCGGCACCTTCGTCACGCAGCAGGTCGGCGGCGGCGACCTGGCCGAGATCAACGCGGCACTCGGCGCGCCCCCGCACGGCTACGCCGACTGGGACCTGCGGTCCGCGGCGGACGAGTTGACCTCGGCGGGCTTCACCGTGACCTGGCAGGACGAGGCCCGGCTGCCGGCCGCCTTCCACGACGTCGGCGCGCTCGTGCTGTTCCTGCGCATCACCCCCTGGCACGTCCCCGACTTCACCGTGGAGCGCTACGACGCGCCGCTACGCGCCCTGCACGCCGCCCTGAGCGCGGGCGAGCCGCTCCCCGCCCGCTGCCACCGCTTCGCGCTGGTCGCCCGCCCGTAGCCGAGCCCGCCACGCGGTTCCGGGGCGGGGTTGGGGGGGCTCCCGGGCGGGGTGGGTTTCGGATCTGGGCCGGCCCTCGGGCGGGCCGGGAGCTCACCGGGGCGGTCTTCGGGGCGGTCCTCGGCGCGGGGGAGCCGTCCGTGAGGTGGGGGGTCCGTACGAGAGATCGGCCCACGCGGGTGGGTCGCCAAGGAGAGGCCGGGGATGAACGCCACCGCCGACGACGCGATCGGGCCCGTCGACCGCGCCTTTCTGGCGCTGGCCCGCCACCACCAGCCCACCACGGGGTTCTTCCTCGACTTCGCCGGCCCGGTACCGGACGGCGCGGCGCTCGCGGCGCGGGTGCTCGGACGCGCGGCCGGGCTGCCCGCGCTGAACCTGCTGCGACCGGCCGGCGGCGGGCGGCGCTGGCTCCGGCGCACGGCCGCGTTCGACCCCGCCGTGCATCTGCGCCGACGGACCGACCTGGCCGGCCCCGACGCGTTGGCCGCCGCCACGAACGCGCTGCTCAGCGCCCCCCTGCCGGGCGCCGCCCACCCGCCGTGGGACGTGTGGCTGCTCGCCGAGGCGCCGGACCCCGAGGCCGACCCGCAGGCTCGGGGGGCGGGCTCGGTGGGGGCGGGCTCCGTGGGCGGCGGCGAGGATGGCGAGTCGGCGGGTTCGTCGGGCGGGCCGACGCCGGGTGCTCCGGGCGCCGCTGCCGCGCGGCGGGCGGGGTTCCGGCTGGTGTTGCGAGCGCACCATGCCGTGCAGGACGGAGTGGGCGCGGCCCACTCCGCGTTGGCCCTGTTCGGGGACGCGGTGGCGGCGGGCCCGCACCCGTACCCGGCCCGGACACCGACGCCGCGCGGCACGCTGCTGGCCGCGTCCGACGCCGTACGCCAACTCGCCGGCGTCCGGGGCTGGCCCGAGCTGCGCGCCCATCCATCCGGCCGCACCGCGTGGACAAGCCAGGACATCCCGGTGCGCCAACTCCGCCAACTCGCCGACGGATGGGGGACGAGCGTGAACGACGTGTGCCTGGCCGGTCTGGCGCGGGCGGTCCGGTCCTGGCGGCTGGCCGGGGCCGCGCGCGACTGCCCGGACCTGCCGGTGCTGGTGGCCATGTCCACGCGCGGCCCCGACCAGCGGTACGCGCCCGGCAACCACGTGGTCGGCCACCGCCTGGTGCTGCCGTCGGCCGCGGCCGGGCTCGACGCCGCCGTGGCCCGGGTGCGCCGGCAGACCGACGCCGTGCGCCGCACCGGCACCCGCGACGCGCGCCGGCTGGCGCTGCGACTGGCGCCGCACGGGGCGGGCGAGTGGGCCATGGGGTACGTCAGGCACGCCGTGCCGGTCGGCGCCAGTTCGGTCACCCTGGCCGACGAGCTGACCTGCCTCGGAGCCAGGCTGACCGGGGCGTCCATGTTCTACGACGTCCATGACGGGCTGCTCGGCTACGTCTCGTTCACGCGCGCCGGCGGGGTCGTACGGTGCGGCATCGTCCATGACGCGGCGCTGCCCCGCGCGGCCGACCTGCCCGGCCACTGGCGACGCGCCCTCACCACGGCGCGGGACGCGGCCGACGCCCCGCCCCGGTAGACGTCGGGGCCCCGGCCGGTCCCCCAGCCACCCGGCCCCCCGGCCGGCCCCCGGCCGGCGCCCCGGCGCACGGCTGACGTGGACCGCGCGGCCCGGCCCGCCACCTCTCCCGGGTCGGTCCGAGGGGGCGCGCGGCGGGCGCCGGTGGGCCGGGTCCGGGGGTGGCTGACCCGGACGGATCAGCCAGTCCGCGCTTCGCGCGCCCCCGGCCGTCGGTTGGACAATGCGCTGGTGGCAGGCGGTTGGCGGGGAGCGGGGCAGCGCGCACGGCGCGTATAGGGGCGCATGGCGCACTAGTGGGGCGCGCGATCGCCGAGTACAAAGGGCGCGTGACTGCCGACGAACACGACCCCAGCAGCGTCGCCGAGATGATCCATATCAATCGGCACAACTGGGATGCCCGCACGCCCATCCACGTGGCCAGCGAGTTCTACGGCCTGAACGAGGCCCGCGACAGCGGCGACTGGTTCGCCGCCTTCGAGTGGGCCGACCTGGGTGACCTCACCGGCCGGGACGTCCTGCACCTGCAGTGTCATCTGGGCACCGAGACCCTCGCGTTCGCCGAGCGCGGCGCGGCCCGTACCACCGGGCTCGACTTCTCCGGCGCCGCCGTCGCCGAGGCGCGCCGGATCGCGGCGGACGCGGGCCGCGAGGTGACGTACGTGGAATCCGACGTCTACGACGCGGTCGCCGCGCTCGACGGGCGGCGCTTCGACGTCGTCTACACCGGCAAGGGCGCCCTGTGGTACCTGCCCGACCTCGACCGCTGGGCCCGCACCGTCGCCGCCCTGCTGCGCCCCGGCGGCTTCCTCTACCTGGTGGAGTTCCACCCGCTGCTGCAGTCCCTGGGCGCCGTGCCCGCACCGGACGAGCGGCACCTGCGCCTGCGGCAGGACTACCTGGGAGGGCGCGGCCCGCTGCGTACCGAGGTGGCCCACACGTACACCGACGGGCCGGCGTTGACCGAGGCGACCACGTGTTACGAGTGGCGGTACGGCCTCGGCGACATCGCGACGGCCCTGCTGGGCGCCGGGCTGACCATCGACGTGCTGCGCGAGACGGAGCTGCTGCCCTGGCCGCGCTTCGCGGGCATGGAGCGGGCCGACAACGGGTGGTGGCGGCTGCCCGACCACGACCCGAAGATCCCCCTGATGTTCGCCCTACGGGCGCGCGCCGGCGCGTAGTCCGTTCCCACGCGCCCCGCCCGAGCTTGATCTACGCGCGTCGGTGCGTGAACGCGGACGGGGCGCGGGGTGGGCCGACCCGACCCGCGCGAGCTTGCTGTCGGTCAACACGCCGGCTGGCCAAGCGAGTTGAGAAGCCGCTGGTCCGGGTGCGGGTCGTGCCGCCTGGGGCTTGTTGCCAAGGTGTTGCCGCCGTCGCCGCCCGGGCCTCGGGCCGTCGGGCGCTGCGCCAGACTGGGTGTCTGGGCCCGGCGGCGCGCGCCGCGACCGCCGTACGGGCGGGGCCTTTGACACCACAGGGGTTGACGATGGGGCTGCGCCCGCTGGACGAGGATCTCCACGACGAGTGCCGCGAGTTCGCGATACTGCTCCGCGAGCTCTTCGACGGCCTGGGGATCTCGGTACGGCGCTACGCCGCCCGCCGCTACCGCGACCCCGGCACCATCTCGCGCTACCTCCGGGGCAACCGGGTGCCGCCCTGGGAGTTCGTCGTGGACCTGCTGACCGACCTGGCGGCGGCACGTGGCACCGCCGCCACGCCCGAGGCCGTCGACCTGCTTCGCGCCCGGCACCGGGCCGCCATCCAGACCAGCGGTTCGGTCGGGCACGCCGTCGAGGTGCTCCAGAACCAGCTCGCCGACGCCGACCGCGTGGCGCGCAGCGCCACCGTCACCGAGGACGCGTTGAGCCAGGCGTTGGTGGAACGCCAGCACCGGATCGCCGATCTGGAGGTGCGGCTGAGCCAGTTGGAGGCGGCGTGGGCGGCGGAGCGGGCTCGGGTCGAGACGCTGGAGCAGGAGCTGGCGCACCCCGACCACGACCGTGAGCAACTCCTGCGGGAGCAGGACCAGCTACGCCAGCAGGTGCGCCAGCTGAACGAGGAGCTGGAGGAGGTGCGGCAGCGCGGCATGCTCGCCGAGGACCGCTGCCAGCTGCTGGAACGGCAACTCGCCGCGGTGGAGGCGCAGGGCCTGGCGACCGGCGAGACCGACGAGGACGGCGGTACGGCGTACGCCACGTCCCCGGCCGGCGGCCCCGGCGCGGGCTCCGCGCCGGCGTACGCGGCGAGCGCCGACTCGCCGGGCGCGCGCCCGGTGCCCCCACCCGGCGCCGGCGGCGCCGCGTACCGGCCGGCCGGGGCCCCTCCGCCGCCCGGGGCGGTGCCGCCCGGCCGGGTGCCGCCGGGCACGGTGCCACCCGGTGGGGGGCCGACGGAGCCGGGGCCTCGACCGAAGATCCTCATCGTGGACGACCAGCGCGACAACCTGCTGGCCATGGAGGCGGTGCTGGCCACCCTCGGACAGGAGATCGTCGCGGCCACCTCGGGGCACGAGGCCCTCAAGGCCCTGCTCGACCACGACGACTTCGCGGTCATCCTGCTGGACGTGCAGATGCCGGAGATGGACGGTTACGAGACGGCCGCGCAGATCAAGCGCCGCTCCCGCAACCGCGACATCCCGCTGCTCTTCCTCACCGCCATGGGCGCCGACCCGGAGCACTCCTCACGCGGATACGCCGCGGGCGCCGTCGACTACATCGCCAAGCCGGTCGACCCGTGGGCGCTGCGGGCCAAGGTCTCCACCTTCACCGAGATCTTCCTGGAGCGCCGCCGCTACTACTCCCAACACGCGGCCACCCACCCGACCCTGTAACCCCCGCCCCCACCAGCACCGCGCGGCCCCACCGGCCCCGTACACCCTCCCGCGCGCGACCTCCCGTACGCCGCGTCCCCCACGACCCGGCCCCGAACCCGGCACGCCCCGCCCGGCCGTCCCGTCCGTCCTGTCCGTGAGGCCGCCCCGTCCGCGAGGGCGCCCCGGCGCGCGTCCGGGGCGCGGGGCTCGGGGGCCACTTCGCCGCGCCCGCCTCCCGGATATCCGCCCGCGCCGCCCCGCGTATCGCCACCCGCGTTTTCCGCCCCTGGCGCGGGCGCTTTTCCGCGGAACGTCGTGCACGCGCCGGAGCGTGGCGCTGTCGGTGGCACACACGCCGCCGTGTTCGCGTTTCCCCGATGTCGCGCGGGTCGCTTGGACCGTGGCGGGCGGATGGTTCACCGGAGTTCCCGCGCGCGTGAACGCGGCGTCGTTTTTCCCCGCCGAGGTGTCGCGCCCCGGAGGGGTCTGCGACGCGAATCCGATGTCTTTCGACGGCGCGCGCGATACGGCGCGCGAAGGAGAGCGCGCGCCCCAGGGGGGTGAAGAGGGGGGACCCCTAGGTGTTTTCCGGGGTGCCGCTTCGGCCGATGTCGTCCGTGGTCGGCGCGCGGCTGTCGCCCTACCGCTGGGGGGTGTGGCCGTCGTGGCCGTTTCCGCCGCCGTCTCCGTGGCCGCTGTCGCGTGCGGGCGTGTGCTCGGTGTGGGTGGCGGGCTTGGGGTCGGCCACCGGGTCGAGGGCGGTGCCCACCCCGTACGCGGTGCCGAACGTCGCGGCGAGCACGGCGGCGTACGTGGCCACCTTCAGTCCTACGTGCATGGCGGAGCTCCTTCGTCCGGTGTCCGGTGGTGGGGCGCGGTGCGGCGTCCACCCTGTTGAAGATACCCCCGGGGGGTACACAGTCAAGTGCGGCGCGGCCTTGCGCCGCGTACTCCTGGGGGGTATACCTGAAGCAGGAGTTGATACCCCCCAGGGGTATTGATCGACATCGACGGTCGGGCGAGCGCGCGGCGCGCACCCATCGGGGACGAGGAGCGACGGATGACCAGCACGGTGACCGAGCCAGCCGAGGTGGAGCTCGCCATTGGCGGGATGACCTGCGCTTCGTGTGCCGCCCGGGTGGAGAAGAAGCTCAACCGCATGGACGGCGTGACGGCCACCGTCAACTACGCCACCGAGAAGGCGAAGGTCAGCTTCCCGGCGGGGGTCAGCCTGGCCGACCTGATCGGCACCGTGGAGGCCACCGGGTACACGGCGAAGCCGCCCGCCCCGCCCCAGCGACGGCGTCCGGCCGACGGCGCCGCGAGCGACGCCGGCGCCCCGGGCGACACGGAGGGTGAGGGCGGTGGGCCCGACCCGCTGACCCCGCTGCGGCAGCGGCTGATCACCGCCGTCCTCCTGGCCGTGCCGGTCATCGCCATGGCGATGGTGCCGGCCTGGCAGTTCGAGAACTGGCAGTGGCTGTCGCTGACGTTGGCCGCGCCCGTCGTGACGTACGCCGCCTGGCCCTTCCACCGGGCCGCGTTCCGCAACGCCCGGCACGGCGCGGCCACCATGGACACACTGATATCGGTGGGCGTCGGCGCCGCGTTCCTGTGGTCGTTGTGGGCCCTGTTCTTCGGCACCGCGGGCACCCCGGGCATGACGCACGGCTTCGAGCTGACCATCGAGCGCACCGACGGCTCGGGCAACATCTACCTGGAGGCGGCGGCCGGCGTCACGGCGTTCATCCTGGCCGGGCGGTACTTCGAGGGCCGCTCCAAGCGCAAGGCGGGGGCCGCGCTGCGGGCGCTGATCTCGCTGGGCGCCAAGGAGGTCACCGTGGTGCGCGGCGGGCGCGAGGAGCGCGTCGCCGTCGAGGACCTGGCGGTCGGCGACCACTTCGTGGTGCGGCCCGGCGAGAAGATCGCCACCGACGGCGTGATCGTCGAGGGCAGCTCGGCCGTGGACGCGTCGATGCTGACCGGCGAGTCGGTGCCGGTGGAGGTCGCCGCCGGTGACGCGGTCACCGGCGCCACGCTCAACGCGGGCGGACGCCTGGTCGTGCGGGCCACCCGGGTCGGCGCCGACACGCAGCTGGCGCGGATGGCCAAGCTGGTGGAGGACGCGCAGAACGGCAAGGCGGCGGCCCAGCGGCTGGCCGACCGCATCAGCGCGGTCTTCGTCCCCGTCGTCATCGCCCTGGCCGTCGGCACCCTCGGCTTCTGGCTCGGCAACGGCTCCGGGCTCACGGCGGCCTTCACCGCGGCCGTGGCCGTACTGATCATCGCCTGCCCGTGCGCCCTCGGCCTGGCCACCCCGACCGCGCTGCTGGTCGGCACCGGGCGCGGCGCCCAGCTCGGCATCCTGATCAAGGGCCCCGAGGTGCTGGAGACCACCCGCCGCGTGGACACCGTCGTCCTGGACAAGACCGGCACCGTCACCACCGGCACCATGACCCTGCTCGCCACGCACACCACGACCGGTACCGACGAGGACGAGGTGCTGCGGCTGGCCGGCGCGCTGGAGCACGCCTCCGAGCACCCCATCGCCCGGGCGGTGGCCGCCGGCGCCGCCGCGCGCGTCGGTTCGCTGCCCACCCCCGAGGACTTCGCCAACGTGCCCGGACTGGGTGTGCAGGGCGTCGTGAAGGGCCACGCCGTCCTGGTCGGACGCGAGAAGCTGCTGACCGAGTGGGCCATGGAACTGCCCACGGACCTCGCCGAGGCCAAGGCGGCGGCGGAGGCCGCCGGCCGCACCGCCATCGTCGTGGCCTGGGACGGGCAGGCCCGCGCCGTCCTGGAGGTGGCCGACGCCGTCAAGGACACCAGTGCCGAGGCCATCACCCGGCTGCGCGCGCTCGGCCTCACCCCGATCCTGCTGACCGGCGACAACACCGCCGTCGCCCGCTCCGTCGCCCGCGAGGTGGGCATCGACGAGGTGATCGCCGAGGTCATGCCCGAGGACAAGGTGGACGTGGTCCGCCGGCTCCAGGCCGAGGGCCGCTCGGTGGCCATGGTCGGCGACGGTGTCAACGACGCCGCCGCGCTGGCCCAGGCCGACCTGGGCCTGGCCATGGGCACCGGCACCGACGCCGCGATCGAGGCCGGCGACCTGACGCTGGTACGCGGTGACCTGCGAGCCGCCGCCGACGCGATCCGCCTCTCCCGGCGCACCCTGCGCATCATCCAGTCCAACCTGTTCTGGGCCTTCGCCTACAACGTGGCCGCGCTCCCGCTGGCCGCCGCCGGGCTGCTCAACCCGATGATCGCCGGCGCCGCGATGGCCTTCTCGTCGGTCTTCGTCGTCGGCAACAGCCTGCGCCTGCGCCGCTTCAAGGCGGCCTGACGCTCGCGGCGCGCCCGCCGACCACCACATGCCACCCCCAGCGGGGCCGGGCTCACCCCCGGCCCCGCTGCCCTGTCCGCCCCGCCCCACACCGCTGCCGCGCCCCGCGCCCCGCGCTCCCCGCGACCGCGATCCGCGATCCGCGAGCGCACCGGACAGGCCGGGCCGAGCCGGCACCACCGTGCCCGGTGCCGTACGCGCCGGCCCCGCGCCGCGCCCCTCCCGCGCCGGATCGCCGCGCCGTGTCCGTGACGCCCGCGCCACGTCAGCGCCCTGCCCTCGCGCGGCGTGCCCTCCCGCGCCGCGCGGGCGCCGCCCCGGACGGAGCCACACTCCTCCCGTACGAACCCCGACGTGCCCCGCGCCCCGCGCTCGCCGCGCCCGCGACCCTGATCCCTGATCCCTGATCCGCCGGACCGCACCGGACGAACGCCCCCGCGCCCCGCGACTCCCCGACCGCGCCGGGGTCGCCCATCGGGCGGGGCCGCCCGCCGGGCGGGCTGACGCACCCGCCGGGGTCGCTCACCGGGTGGGGTCACTCACCGGGCGGGCGTGGCCCGTCGGGTGCGCGGGCCAGTGTGCCCATTCCGGCGGGCGGTCAATCTTATTTCCCGCCTTTCATCGCGCAGGCGACAGTGCGGCTGCTTCCCGTTATCCTCACAACACGAAGCGTTATCCTTCACGATGCGCGGGCCTTCCTTTTCCGTTCCCTTTCACCTTCCCTTTCGCCTGCCCATTTCCCGCGCGTCAGCCACACCCGTCGAAGCCTTTTCCTTTCCGTGAAAGAAAGGTCGCTCGGCTGTTTCGTGGCAGCTTGGGGCGGGCTTTTCGGGCAGTGCGGCACGTGAATGCGAGGAGTATCTCCGTGGCTATTGTTCCCACCTCCGAAGATGTCGTGGCGGGACAGAAGGCGTACAACCCCCTCTCGCTGAGGTTCTACGATCTGACCGTCTTCGGATTCACCTGTCCGGTGCTGTGGAAGGTCCCGCGCGGCGCGCTGCTCGGGCTCTACCGTCGCAACCTCTCCGAGGAGCACCTGGACATCGGTGTCGGCTCCGGGTACCTGCTGGACAAGACCATCACGCCGAGCCCGCACCAGCGCGTCACGCTGCTCGACATGAACCCGCACTGTCTGACGCACGTGGAGCGCCGGCTGTCCCCCCTGCGGGTCGCCACCGTCCAGGGCAACGTGCTGGAGCCGTTCCCGCTGCCCGCGCGGTCGTTCGGATCGGCCGGGCTCAGCCTCATGCTGCACTGCGTGCCGGGCGACTTCGCGCACAAGGGCGTCGCGCTCGACCACGCCGCCGCGTGCGTACGCCCCGGCGGCAAGGTCTTCGGCAGCACGGTGCTCTCCCAGGGCGTGCCCGTCACCAAGGCCGCGCGGGCCGCGCTGAACCACCTCAACGCCCGCAAGGACTTCAACAACCGGCACGACAGCCTGCACGACCTGCGCCGCGAACTCAGCGACCGGTTCAGCGACTTCACACTGACGGTGCACGGCTGCACCGCGCTCTTCGAGGCCACCGTCGAGGGCTGAGCGCTCGGCGTACGCCACGGGCGCGGGGGCGCCCCACGGACCGGTCGGCGGCCACGGTCGCCGACCGCCGCACACCCCCCGCGCGGGCGCGGGCGCGGCGGCGTACGGAAGTGATTTGGCCAAGTTCGGATTGCCGGTTCCCCCGCCGCGATCGCTGGGCACCATGGACGGGCGCACGACTGGCGAGCCGGAAGCAGCCAGCCGCCAGAGGCCACAGGGTCCGGGGGTCAGATATGCCAACGACGGGTCACCCACACCGGGTTCACGGGCGATGTGGACCGCCCGCCCCACGCCACACACCGCCCGCCCCGCGCGAGGCACCACCCGCCGCCCGCGACGTACCGCGCCCCGCGCGGAGCCGGCGGGGCGCGCGCACCCTCGCGGGAGCGGTCGGTGCGTAGGACTCCCAACCCCTGGCCCTCGGCCACCTTCCTCGGCCGTGTCGAACCGCAGACACTGGAGGAACTCCTGGCCGCCGGCACCGCGGCCGAGTACGCCGCCGACCGCACGCTGCTCCACCAGGGCGAGGACAGCCGGCACGTGCTGCTGATCACCCGGGGCGTGGTGAAGGTCGTGGCGGGCACGGCCGAGGGGCACGAGATGCTGGTCGCCGTGCGCGTCGCCGGCGACCTCGTCGGCGAGATGGCCGCACTGGAGAGCCGGCCCCGTTCCGGCACGGTCCTGGCCTGCGGCGAGGTGACCGTACGCGTCATCCAGTGGCACATCCTGGAGAAGCTGCTGCACCGGCACCCGGACGCCGCCGACTCGCTGATGCACATGCTCTGCGCCCGGCTGCGCTGGGCCAACCGGCGGCGCCTGGACTTTCGCGCGTACGACTCCTCGATCCGACTGGCCCGCGTGCTCGCGGAGCTGACCCAGATGTACGGCCGCCCGGTGCGGGGCGCCCCCGACGAACGCCAGGAGCTGGCCGTCACCCTCACCCAGACCGAACTGGCCTCGCTGGCCGGACTCGCCCTGACCACCGCCGAGAAGGCCCTGGCCGACCTGGCACGACTCGGCCTCGTGGAGCGCAGCTACCGACGGATCACGATCAACGACTTTCCCCGGTTGCTGGTGTTCTCGAAAATAGCCGCCGAGAACCCGTACTGAGAGGGAATCCCCGCCGAACGGCCCTCCTAGCCTCAGCGTGAACGCGTCGCGGACGCGCCGCGACAGAGGAAGGAAAGGCCACGTGGCCGAACGGTCCGGATACCACCCGTGCACGTGCCTCGCCCTGGACGTCCAGGCGTACGGGGCGAACAACGACCGCCGACAGTCAGACATCCAGCACGACCTGCCGCGCCTGCTCTCCCGCGCCGCGCTCACCGCCGGCGTGGACCGCTCGCGGTGGCAGACGCAGGCCCAGGGGGACGGTCACCTGGCCGTGTTGCCCATGGACGGCTCCGAGCCGCGCGTGGTCGACGACTACCTCCGGCACCTCGCCGCGGCCCTGGCCGAGCACAACCGCACGCGGGTGCCCGAGGCGCGGATGCGGCTGCGCGCGGCCGTGCACCACGGGCCGGTCGAGATCGCCGACAACGGCTTCGCCGGCCAGGCCGTCGTCACCACCTGCCGGCTGCGCGACGCCACACCGCTGCGGCGGGCCCTGGCCGCCGCGCCCGCCGCCGATCTCGTTCTCGGCCTGTCCAACAGCGTCTTCCAGACCACGGTCGCCGGCGGTCACACCACGCTGCGCGCGGAGGCGTTCCGGCAGGTGACGGTGGACGAGAAGGAGTACCGGGCACTGGCCTGGGTGTGGCTGCCCGGACACGACGTACACCGCCTCGATCTGGGGGCGGTCGCGGCTCCGGTACCGGCGTCGGGGGGCCCGGAAGCGGAGCACCCGGCGGACCCGCCCCCACCCGGGCGGGCCGCCGGGCCCCAGCCGGCCCCGGGGCGCATCCCCGGCCAACGCGTCGGCGCGGGCATGCCACGGACCGCCGACGCGGACCGCGACGCGGACCCGGAGCCCGGCGCGGACCCGGACGCGGAGCCCGGTGTCGGCGCCGGGGGGCGTGCGGACGCCGGCCGGGAACGCGGTGGCACGCACCACACGTGGGTGGAGGGCGGGCAGGTGAGCGTCGCCAACTTCCACGGGGAGGTGGACCTGCGGGGCGGGGTCATCGGCTTCGGCACCCCGCATGAGTGAGCCCGACGGGCCCTGGCCGCCGGCCGGCCCGCCCCCGCACCAGGAGCCGGACCACGCGCCACAGCCGCCGGCGGACCAGGGCCGGGCCGGGTGGGGGGAGCCGGCCGCGCACCACGGCCAGCCCCAGGGCCGGGAACAGGCCGCGCCACGGGCCGAGGAGCGGGGGCAGCCGGGTCCGGGCGTGGGGGCCGACGCGCCGCCGGCGGACGAGGCGCCCGACGACCAGGGGTACCAGGAGCTGGGCAGGGCCCTCGGGCAGCACGTGCACAACAACTTCTACGCCCGCGTCGACGCCTCGGGCGCGCTGTTCGGGGCCGGTAGCGCCGGCCCCGCGCCGGGCCTGGCGCCCGGCCGGGTGGACCCGGCCGACGTGGACCAGGTGGTACGCGGCTATCTGCGGCCGGACGCGGCGGTGTTCGCCGACGCGCTGGCCCGGCTGCGCGACCAGCACGTCCTGGTGTTGGTCGGCGAGGCGGGCAGCGGGCGCAGGGCGGGGGCGTTCGCGCTGCTCCGCGAGTTGTGCGGCCCCGGCAGCGGCGTGCACAGCCTCTCGCCCGCCGACTCGCTCGCCCACCTCGCCACGGCCGAGGGCCTCAAGCCGGGGCGCGGGTACGTCATCCTCGACTACCTCATGGAGATGCGGCTCGACGCCGTCCAGGGGTACGAGATCGACCGGCTGCGCGCCAGACTCCGCGACCGCGGCTCCTATCTGGTGATCACCGCGTCCAGCGCCGTACTGCGCCGCCTGGCGCTCAAGGACCTGTGCGTCGCCTGGGAGCCGCCCGACCCGCTGCGCCTGTTCGACCACTGCCTGACCCGGGCGGCCCGGCCCCCTGAGCCCACCGACGGCCCCGAACTCTCGGGCCCCACCGACGGACCCGGCCCCACCGACGGTCCCGGACTCCCCGAGCACGCCGCGCCACCCGCGCCGACCGCGCCACCCGCGCTGACCGGGGCCGCCGAACGCGTCGAACCGGTCGGGCGGGCCGCGCCGTGCCCGCCCACCGGGCCCCGCGAGCACCCCTGGATACCCGGCGCCCCGTCCGGCCCGTCGAACCCAACCGCCCCGAAAACCCCGGTGGAGCCCGAGGCCCCACGCTTCCCGGGCGTTCCGGAGGTGCCCGCCGAACTCCGCGCGCAGGTGGCCGAATTACGTCGCCCAGCGGACGTCGTCGGTGTCGCCCGGACACTGTGTGGCCGGGGAGTGGCCGCCGCCCAGGACGCGCTGCGGGACAGCGAGACCCTGCGCGTACAGCAGTGGTTCGAGCGCACGCCCGCCGCCGACGACCTGGTGCCGATCGTCGCGCTCGCCTTCGCCGAGGGACTGCCGGAGCGCACCTTCGAGGAGCTCGCGGGCGCGCTGGAGAACTCCGTACGCGGCGGCGAGACGATCCCCGGCGAGGAGCCGGGGGCGGCCGGCCCGGCCGGGGCGACGGGCGGGGCCGTCACGGTCGGGGAGCGGCCCGGGGCGGAGGCCGGGGCCGAGACGGCGCGGTACGCCGTCCGGCAGAGCCGGGCGCGGTGGCGCTCGCGCGCGGCCGGCCTGGTGGAGGTGCGGCGTACGGCCGGCGCCGGCCCCGCGCACCCGCGCGCCGAGCGACGGTTGGTCTTCACCTCGCCGCGCGTGCGCGACCTGGTCATCCGCGAGGCGCACACGCTGTACGGCATCGAGCTGTGGTACCCGCTGCGCCGGTGGCTGCACCAGCTCTCCACGGAGCAGGGGCTGCCGGTCCGTATCGAGGTCGCGCGCGGGGTGGCGCTGCTGGCGCGGCACGCGCTCACCGAGGTCGAGGAGGAGTTGCTGGAGGCGTGGGCGGACGGGCCGTCCGCGCAGCGGGTGACCGCGGCGCTGGTGCTCCAGTTCATGTGCGCGGACGACGGGTTGGCCACGCCCGCCCTGAACACGGCGCTGTCCTGGACCGAGCGGCGCGGCCAGCAGCGTGCCGTGACCGCGGCCATGGCCCTCGCCGGTGACCTCGGCGGCCTCTTCCGGATGGACGCCCTGAACCTGCTGTGGCTGCTGACCGGGCGGGGCGAACGGATCGCGGTGGCCGCCCGCCGCTCGCTGGTGCTGACCCTGTCCGCCGAACGGGACCCGGCGCGGACCGTCGTCGTCCTGCGCTATCTGCGCACCCGCGTGGAGCGGGCGACCGAACTCCGCGAGCGGGCGCACGCCCTGGAGGTGGTGACCCAGGTCCTCACCGCGCCGGACCCGGCGCCCGCGACCGGGGCGCCGGCGGCGCCGCTGACCGCGCGACTGCTGCGTACCGCGCCCGAGGCCGCCCCCCACCTGGGCCGGCTGTGGACCAGCCTGCTGTTCAGCCTGCGCCGGGGCACCGCCATCGCCCAGCTCTGCCGCACCCTGACCGCCCTGGCCGACGACCCGACGGCCAGTGGCGCGGTGCGCGCCCTCGGCCACGCCATGCGCGCGCACACCACCCCGGCGCAGTGGGCCGGGCTGCGCCGGGACGTCTCGGCCGCCCTGCGCGCCCCCGACTACGCCCTGCCCGGCACCTGGCGCCTGGCCCAGGTCCTGCTCGGCGCCCTGCACGGGCACCGCCGGCCGCCCCCGCCCCCGCCGGCCCGCACACACTGGCCGACCGGCACGACCCGCCCGCCCCCCACCCCGGGCGCCACCGGTGCCCACGACATCGCCCCCACCCCCCGTACGAACACCCCCTCTCCCCAGGCCCAAGGAGGCTGACGAACGTGAACTACCCGGTAGTGGCGGAGCGCGCGCTGAGCACGGAGCGGCGCGGTTGGTGGGCCAGGCGCCGTGGCCGAGAGGACGTGCCGGCCTTGCCGCCGGGGGCCGTCTACGTCTTCCGGGTGCGCGGGACGTACCGCGAGTACCCGAGCGGCGTGGCGTTCGACCCGGGGCACCCCGACGTCATGGAGGCCGCGTCGGTGAGCCTGGTCGACACCCGGGCCCGGCTGGTCGAGGTGGAGCGGGTGCTGCCGTCGGTGAGCGAGGCGGACGCCTTCACCGTGCGCGCCTCCTTCACCTGCCAGGTCACCGATCCGGCCCTGGTCGCCCAGCAGGGCACCGTGGACGTGGCGCTGCCGTTGCGCGCCTACCTCGCCGGCGACCCGGTGCTGTCCCACTCGGGCGCCGGCCACCGCATCGAGGAGGTCAACACGGTGCGCCAGCTGGTGAGCCAGCGGATGACCGCGTACACCGCCATCGTGGTGCCCACCATCCTCGGCGTGCGCGCCGAGTACGTGAGCTGCGACGTGTTCACCCCCGACGACCTGCGCACCTGGGAGCAGCGGATACGCGACGAGCGGCGCTCGCGGGAACTGGAGCGCGGCAAGCGGGACTTCGAGAACGACGACGTGCGCCGGGTGGCCGAGCTGCTGGCCCAGGGCACCTCGTACGTGGACGCCCTCGCCGTGGTGCGCGAGGACCTCGACGTGGCCTCGCTCGCGGGCCGCGCGCACCAACTCGCGGACGAGGACCGGGCCTGGGACCGCGAGCTGACCACCCGGGAGGGGCAGCGGGCGCACGACCAGGCCGAGCAGGAGCGCGCGCTGCGGAACAAGCTGCTGGTCACCGTGTTGGAGCAGATGCGCGACGCGGGCAGCATCTACGACGTCGAGCACGTGCTCCAACAGGTCCTGGACAGCGGCCGGCCGCAGCCGCCCGCCGGCGCTCTGGACGCCGGCGCCCCCGCCGCGGAGGCCGTGCCCGGCGTGCTGCCAGCCCGCGAGCCCGGCGCCCACCCCGACGGCTACCCCGGCGCCTACCCCGGTGCCCCGGGCGGTCCCGGTGGCGGGGCGCGCGGGCACGACCGGGAGGGCCGTGGGGACTTCCTCACCGACGAGGACGACCTCGTTGACTGACGCCCCTGACCCGCCCCGCGCGCCCGAGCCCGACCAGCCTTCCGGCGGGTTGGCGCGCCGGTTGCGCGGGCTGACCGGAGTGGACGAGCGGTTGCTGGCGCGCGTGTGGCCCGAGCGCGCCAGGTACACGGCGCTGGGCGGCGTGGTGCTCGGGACGGCGGTGATCGCGGCGTTCTCGATGTGGAACTTCGCCAGCCAGGCGATGGGCGGGTCGCCCTGGCTGGCGCTGGCGCCCGCGCTGGTCTGGCTGGTGTTCGTCCTCAACCTCGACCTGTGGCTGGTCGCCCCGCAGGCCACGACGGGCCGGCGGGCCGGGCCGCTGGTCATGCGCGTGCTGGTGGCCGTGCTGTTGGGCGTGGTGGTCGCGGAGCCGCTGGTGTTGCGGGTGTTCCAGACCGCCGTCGAGGAGCGCGTACGCGACGAGCGGCACACCGAACTGGACACGCTGCGCACCCGGCTGCTGCGCTGCAACCCCGACCCCGCGCGGGCCACCGGGGCCGAGGCGCCGGGCGCGGGCTGCGACACGTACGTGCTGTCCTTCGGCGCCAGCCCCGGGGTGGCCGCCGACGAACTGGCCGACCTGCGCGAGCGGGCCGGCACGCTCCAGCGGCGGGTGGACGAGGACAACCGGCGGCTGGCCACCCTCGACGACGAGGTACGCACCGAGTGCCGGCGGCTGATCCGCGACGCCGGGACCGGCCTGCTGAGCCGCACCTCGGAGTGCGTACGCCTGCGCCAGCGGGCGGCCGACTACCGGTCCACCCACCGCACCGCCGCCCGGGAGCGGGAGCTGGCCGAGCTGACCGAGCGCGTCGGCAGCGGTGGGCGGGAGCTGGCGGCCTCGCGCGCCACGTTCGTCCGCGACCGGGACCGCGCGGTGGAGCGCCGGGTCGGCGCGGAGCGCGACAAGCAGCGCGCCATCGGCGTCCTGGAACGGATGCGTGCCCTGGAGGAGCTGACGCGGGACAACACCACGCTGTTCGTGGGCGTGTGGATGCTGCGGCTGCTCTTCGTGCTGATCGACGTGCTGCCCGCCGTGGTCAAGTTCTTCAGCGGGCAGAGCGGTTACGACCGGTTGTTGAGCGCGCGTGTGCACAGCGCGGTCACGGTCTACGAGGAAGAGGTACGCGTGGCTGAACGGGAACGGCTGGCCGACTGTGAGATCGCCCGCGAGCGCGCCGCCCAGCGCGTACGGCGTCACCAGGCGGAACTGGAGGCCGAGCGGCGCGAGCACACGGCCGCGATGAACATCCGGGTCAGACAGGCGGTGAACGGTCTGGAGGACGAGATCCGCCGCTCGACACCGGTGTGAGGCGCGGCCGGGCGAGTCGCCGGCCGGGCGCGGCGGCGGGGTGGGCCCGGCGGCGTACCGGGGCGGGGCGGGTGGTGTGCCGGGGGCGGGGTCGCCCCGGGCGGGTTCGGAGCGTGGGGCGTGGGCGGCAGCGGTCACCGTGGACGAAGGGACGCACCATGGACGCGGCACGACGAACGACCCGTGACAGGCGTGGCGGCCGGCTCGCGCGGACACTCCTGACCGAGACGCGCGAGGAGATGCTGAAGGCCGACCAGAAGGCGAACACCATGCTCTCCGGCCTCGGGGTGACCCTGGCGGCGCTGGTCGGCGCGGTCAGCGCGGGCGGCGTGACGCCCCTGCGGTACGGCATCGCGGCACAGGTCCTGTTCTGGCTCGGCTGCGCCGCGGCCTTCCCGTCGCTGGGGCTGCTCGCGCTGGCCGTCCTGCCCCGCACGGGCACCCCGCTGGCCCACCGGGCGCACTACTTCGGCGACGTGAGTGCCCTGGGCACGCCGGGCCAACTCGCCCACGTCGTCCGCCACACCGACCCGCACCGGCGTGACCTGAACCAACTCGCCGTGCTGTCCCAACTGGTGGTCATGAAGTACCGCTATGTGCGCGGCGGCATGGTCTGGGGCGGCGCGTTCGTCGCGCTGACCACGGTCGGCGTCCTGATGGGCGCCGACCACTGACCCCGTCCGCCGCGCCGGGCGCGGGGGCGGGCGCGGGGGCGGGCGCGGGGGGCGGGCCCGCGTTCCGCCGCCCACCCCGCCCACGCCGGCCCACCTCGCCTACGCCGCCTCGCTGGTGATCAGGGCGAACTGGGCGCCGAAGGAGTCGAGCACCATGGACATGCGGCCGATGCCGGGGGCGTCGTCGGTGGCCGTCAGGGCCGTGCCGCCGTGGTGGACGGTGGCGTCGACGGCCGCGTCGCAGTCCTCCACCTCGAAGTAGGGGTACCACCGCGATCGCAGCTCCCCCACCTCGACCTGCGGCGGGAACTGCATGATGCCGCCGTGCGAGGCGTCGCGCCCGCCGCCCGGCGGGGCGACGACCGTGTAGTCCACGTCGACCATCGGGGTCCGCTCGGCCTCCCACGCGAACACCCGCCGGTAGAAGTCGGTCGCCGCCCGCGCGTCCGTGGTGTGCAGTTCGGACCAGCACAGCGTGTTGGGCACGTTGACCACGTCCAGCCCCCGGGTGTCGCCGGGCTGCCAGACGGCGAACTCGGCGCCGGTCGGGTCGGTGAACTGGGCCAGTCGGCCGGCGGTGAACACGTCCATCGGCTCCACCCGGACCGCGCCGCCCGCCTCCAGGACCGCGCGGGTGGTGGCCTCCGCGTCGGCCGTCTGGAAGTACAGCGTCCACGCCGGGCTGGCGCCCTCCGCCGTCAGCGGGCCCACGGCGGCGACGTCCTTCCCGTCGAGCTGGAACATCCCGTACCCGCCCGCGTCGGGCCCCGCCGACCGGAACTCCCAGCCGAAGACCCCGCCGTAGAACGCGGTGGCCGCCTCGACGTCGGGCGCCCCGAGGTCGAGCCAGACGGGGGCGCCCGGCGCGTAGTGAGTCGTGAGCATGGCCTTGGACCTCCGGGTCGTGTGGGTTGCGCGTCGCGCGTCACGGCCGCGCCTCGGGGGCGTGCGGGGGCGCGGGCCCCGGGGCGCCCCGCGTCCGCCTCCTCCCAGGATGGCAGCGACCACCGGTACGCGCCGTTCGGCGCCCCGCGCACCGGGCCCGCCCCGCCCCGCGGGGCGGGTCGCGCCCGGCGGGGGCGGGGTCACTTGCGGTTGTAGAGCCGCATCGTGATCGTCCCGAAGACCAGCACCAGCGCGCCGGCCCACCCCAGTGACCAGGCGATGTCCCCGGCGGGCCAGTCGCCGTCCATGAGGCCGCGCACGGCCGACGACAGGTGGGTCACCGGGCTGTTGTTGACGAACGCCTGGAGCCAGCCGGGCATGGTCGCGGGGTCCACGAAGATGTTGCTGAGGAAGGTGAGCGGAAAGAGCACCATCATGCTCACGCCCATCACGGACTTCTCGCTCCGCAGCAGCAGCCCGAACATGGTCCATATCCAGGAGAAGGAGAACGAGAAGACCATCAGCAGCGCGATCCCGGCCAGCACGCCGAGCACTCCGCCGCCCGGGCGGAAGCCCAGGATCAGGCCCACGGTCAGCATCACGGCCGACGCCATCGCGTACCGCAGGACGTCGCCCAGCAGATAGCCGACCATGGCCGACGGCCGCCAGATCGGCAGCGTACGGAAGCGGTCGAAGACGCCCTTGTCGATGTCGGTGTTGACCGCGACGCCGGTGTACATCGTGATCATGACGACGCTCATCACGAGGATGCCCGGCAGCAGGAACTGCAGGTAGTCCGTGGTCGAGCCGGCGAGCGCACCACCGAACAGGTACGTGTACATCAGCACCATCATGATCGGGAAGGCGGTGACGTCGAAGAGCTGCTCCGGCACGTGCTTGATCTTCAGCACCGCCCGCCAGCCGAAGGCCAGCGAGGTGGACCAGGCGCTGGGCCGGGGTGGGCGCTCCTTGGCGATCAGCACCGCCGCCAGGCTCTCCGTCGAGACCGGGGCCAGGTCCTCGGTGGCCGTGGTGCGGGCTTCTGTCACGGGTGCGGTGCTCATGCCGCCGTCCCTTCCCTGCTGGTGGGGTCGCCGGCACCGGTCGGGCCCGGGGCGTGCGCCGGGTCGTTCGGCCCGGTGGCGGGGTGGTCGGTGAGGGCGAGGAACACCTCGTCCAGGCTGGGCTGTCCGAGGGAGAAGTTGTCCACGGTGATGCCGGCGCCCGACAGCTCGTGCAGCGCTCGGGCGGCCTGCTCCGTGGCCCCGGCGCCGTTGCCCGCGAGGCCGACGCGGGCGGTGAGCGCCACGGGGTCGTGCTCCAGGCGGACCTCGGCGGACAGGTGGTGGGCCAGCAACCGCTGGGCCTCGGGGCGCTGGTGGGCGTCGCGCAGCCGTACGTGCACCGACCCGGCGCCCACCGACGCCTTCAGCTCGCCCTTGGTGCCCTCGGCGATGACCCGGCCGTGGTCGATGACGGCGATCCGGGAGGCGAGCTGGTCCGCCTCGTCCAGGTACTGCGTGGTCAGCAGCACCGTGGCGCCCTGGCTGACGACGGCGCGCACGATGTCCCACACCTGGTTGCGGCTGCGCGGGTCCAGGCCGGTGGTCGGCTCGTCCAGGAACAGCAGGTCGGGGGTGTTGAGGATGCTCGCGGCGATGTCGATCCGGCGCCGCATGCCGCCCGAGTACTTCTTGACCTGCCGGTCCGCCGCCTCGGTCAGCCCGAACGCGTCGAGCAGCCGCGCGGCCCGCTCCCTGGCGGCGGGCTTGCGGTGGCCCAGCAGTCGGGCGAGCAGGACCAGGTTCTCCGTGCCGGTCAGGTCCTCGTCCACCGACGCGTACTGGCCGGTGAGACTGACCCGGGCGCGCACGGCGTCGGGCTCGCGCGCCACGTCGTGCCCGAACACGCGGGCCTCGCCGCCGTCCGGGCGCAGCAGCGTCGCCAGCATCTTCACGGCGGTGGTCTTGCCCGCCCCGTTGGGCCCGAGCACCCCGTAGACCGTGCCGGCGGGCACGGCCAGGTCGATCCCGTCCACGGCGCGGGTCTCGCCGAACACTTTGACCAGGCCGAAGGTCTCGATGGCCAGATCGGCCCCGGGTTCGCTCATGACGTTTCCTTTCGTGCGGGCGGTTCGTCGAGCACGGTGGGACGGGTGCGGGTGTCCCGTGGGGTGCGGAGGGTCGCGGAGGCGTGGTGCGGAGTGCGGGGTGCCGTGCGGGGTGGTCGGGGGCGGTCGCGGGATCGCCGAAGCGACCCGGGGCGGCCCGGTGGGCGTGGCGCGGGGCTACGGAAACGCGCGGCGTGGGGCTCGCGGGCGTCGGCGGCTCGGCGGTGGGGACGCGACGTGCCGCCGTGGCACGCGGCGCCGTGGTGCGGAAAGGGACGTGGTCGGCCGGTACCCGGCGAACCGTCGACGTGGCGGTCTGGGACAGCGAGGCACGGTGGTGTCGGTGCGCACCGACACCCGCGAACCCCGTCGAACTACCAGGGTGACCTGGCGGTTGTGGGTGATATCCGCTCTGGTGTTCTGGTGTCGACGACTGTAGTACGGGGGTCTGACAATGCCCTGTGGATCATGAGGCGGCCCAGGTCGGAGGCGTGACGGTACGAGCGGGCCCCCGTCGCGCCGGGCTCCGCGCGGCCGGGCGCGACCCCCCGCTCGCGCCACCCCCGGGCCCGCCCCCGCTCGCGCCCGCGCCGGCCCACCGGACTCGGCCCCGGCTCCGGCCCGCCCCCGGCTCACGCCCGCCCTCGCTCGCGCCACCCCCGCCCCGCGCCGGCCCCACCGGGCCCGGTCCGGCTGGTCGGGCCGGCGCGGCTACTCGCCGCCGCAGGGCAGAGGCGTGTCCGTACCGTCGATGACCAGCCGTCGCGCCGCGCCGTCCGGCGGCTCGACCCACACCCGCAGCCGGCCGCAGACGCACCGCGCGTACACCACCACCCCCTCCGTCGTACGGTGCCGGGACACGATCCGCACCGGTTCCGCCAGCGGCCAGCCGCAGTCACCGCACCGCCCGGAGCCCGCCCTCGCGCTCGCGCCGTACGCGGAATCCGCGCCGGACCGCGCACCCGGCACCGAACCCGCGCCGGAACCCGTGCCCGCGCCCTTGCCGGAACCCGTACCCACGTCGGTCCCCACCCCTGTTCCCGTCTCGGAGCCCGCCTTACGGGGGCCGTCTGTGTCGCTCGCCTCGTCCTCGCCTGGGAACTCCATGCGGTCAAGGCTCGGGCCGCACCCTCGTGCGCGTCCATCGCAAGATTGAGCATGGAACCGTGTTGAATCTCCGCATGGTTGACTTGCGGCTCCTTCAGGCCCTGCGTGTGCTGCACGCGCGGGGCACGGTCACGGCCACCGCGCAGGCGTTGAACCTCTCCCCGTCCGCCGTCTCGCAGCAGTTGCGCCAGCTCTCGCACGCGGTGGGCGCGACGTTGCTGGTGCGCGACGGCCGTCGGCTCCGGCTGACGCCGGCCGGCCAGGTGTTGCTGCGGCACGCGGACGACCTTCTCGCGCAGTGGGAGCGGGTACGCGCGGACCTGGCCGAAGAGGCGGGCGACCAGCACACCACGCTGCACATCGGCGGCTTCGCCACCTGCTTCGGGGCGCTGCTCGCACCGGCGGCCAGCGCCCTGCAGCAGACGACGCCGCTGCGGGTGCGGATCAGCGAGACCGACAGCGACGCGTGCTACCAGCAGCTCCTGTCCGGGCGGATCGACATCGCCGTGCTGACCCCGCTGCCCGACAGCCCGCCGGTGGACGACCCGCGCTTCGACCAGCAGCCGCTCCTGGACGACCAGCAGGATCTCGTGGTGCCGCTCGGCCACCCGCTGGCCGGGTCGGAGGTGGTGGACCTGCCGCAGGTGGCGGCCGAGACGTGGATCGCGCCCCACCACGACCAGCGCCGGCTGATCGAGTCGCTGTGCGGGGCGGCCGGTTTCGCGCCCCGGATGGACCATCACGCGGGCGACTGGGCCTCGGTCTTGGCCCTGATCGCGCACGGCCTGGGCGTCTGCCTGGTGCCCCGGCTCGTTCCGCTGACCGCGCACCCCGGCGTGACCCGGGTCCCGGTACGCGGCGACCCGCAGCCCTGCCGCCGCGTGCTGACCTGCGTACGCAGCGGCAGTCGGCAGCAGCCCGCGATCGCCCGCGCCCTGGCCGCGCTCCAGGAGCAGGCCGTCATCGCCCGCAGACTCGACCCGGCCCGCCCGTGACGCCCCGGCCCCCGGCCCGTGGTTCCGTACGCCGCCGCCCCGGCCGGCTCCGTACGCCGCCCGCCGCGCCGGCTCCGGGCGCGCTCACCGGCCCGTGCCCCCCGGACGCGTTCCGCGACGTTCAGCCCCGCCACGCACCGCTCACCGCTCGGACCGCCACCCCTCGGACCGCTGTCCTTCGGCCTGTCGGGCCACGTACAACGCCCAGGCCAGCAGCGGGAGTTGAAGTGGCAGGCGGCCGTACGCCAGGGCCTTGAGCGGGGCGGGGCGGTGGCGCCAGTCGCGGGCCATCTTGATGTTGGCCGGGTAGACGGCGGCGAAGAAGCCGGCCGTGGCCAGGGCGCCGACGCGGCGGGTGCGGGGCAGTGCGACGGAGGCCGCGAGGGCGAGTTCCGCCGCCCCGCTCAGCCGGGTCCAGGTGCGCGGGCTGCCGGGCAGGGCGCGCGGCACGATCGCGTCGAAGGGGCGGGGCGCCGCGAAGTGCGCGACGCCCGCGCCGGCGAGCAGCCCGGCCAGCGCGCGGGCGGTGGGGCGGGGCAGGGCCATCGTGAGCTCCAGCGGGTGAGCGGTCCACGGGCCGGCGGACGCCGCGACCCGCGAGAGGCGCGACCGCCGTGGGCCCGCCGCGTCGCCGCGTACCGACGTCGCGCGAAGCCCATCCCGCCCGCGCCCCGCGCCCGCCTCAGGCGTCCGCACGGACCTCTTCTTACTCGAAAGTAACCACACGTCGCGCCCGCGCGACAAGACCCCCGCGCCGCCACGTGAGATGCCCCACGGGCCCGGCCGCACGCCGTCGGCACACGCGCCGTACGCGCGCCGCGCGGGGCCGCGCGGGCGAGGCCGAGCGGGCGAAGGGCCGCGCACGCGGGGGAAGGGTGACGCGTTGTCGGGAATCGGCGACGGCGGTGGGGGAGCGCAACAACGTCCCCCCACTCGTCACTTCGCGTGCCCGCCTGGGAGAAGACCTCGGCGGACAGCCGGATTGATACGGACCACGCGCGGCCCAGGCGCCCCACTCGGACGGGTGACCTCGGGCGTCGCGTATGCCATCTTTGTGCGACCCCCCATGGAGGATTCGAACTCATGACCCCACGTCGCCGTACCTCTTCCAGACCCGACCAGCCGGCCGACGCCACCGGCACCGGCACGACAGGAGGCGAGGGCGCCGCCGGCGGGCGCCGGTCGCACCGGTCGCGCGGTGGCCACCGGGGCCGGGCGAAGCGGCCGGTCTGGCTGCCGTTGACGCTCGCCGCCGTCGTCGCGGGCGGCGGCGTGACGGCGTACGTCGCGCTCGACGACGACGGCTCGGACGGCAGGAGCGTCGCGGACGGGGCCGACCACGTGCGCTCCGTCGACGCCGCGAGCCCCACCCCGGACGCGTCGCGCCGGGCCGCCGAGCCGACCAGACCGCCCGGGACGCGCGCACCCGGCCCGTCGAAGAGCGCGCGGCCCTCCGACGGCGCCACCGGGACGGCGGACGCCACCAAGGAGGCGGCGGAGTCGCGCGGTTCGCGCGCGGCCGGGCCACAGGGCGGCGCCCGGTCCACCGGCGCGGCCGACGACGGCCGGCCCGGCGACGGGGCGGGACGCGACTCCGGTGGCGCCCGTGACGCCGCCGGCGATGGGGACGGTTCCGGTGGCTCCGGTGGTTCCGGTGGCGGGAGCCGCCCCGGCTCGTCCCGGCCGGGCTCCGACGCGGGGCGCGACGCGCGGGACAGCGGTCCGCGCGGCGACGCCCGCGACACGCCGAAGACGGCCCCCAGTGGCGTCACGGCGGAGGTGTTGGCCCTGGTCAACGAGGCGCGTACGGACGCGGGTTGCCGGCCGCTGGCCGCGAGCGGCACCCTCAACCGGGTCGCCGACACCTACGCGGGTGTCCTGGCCGACGAGCGGGACCTTTCGCACACCGGCCCGGACGGCTCGACGGTCGGCGACCGCGTCACGCGCTCCGGATACACCTGGTCCACCGTCGGCGAGAACATCGCCCGTGGCCAGTCGGACGCCGACGCGGTCATGGACGCCTGGCTCAACAGCCCCGGACACCGCGCCAACATCCTGAACTGCTCCTTCCGCGAGATGGGCCTGGGCGTCGAACAGGGCTCCGGCGGGCCGTGGTGGACACAGGTGTTCGCGACGGGCCGCTGACCCGAGCCGTACGCCGCCGGGCCGCGAGCCTCTCCGACCAAGCGCCCCCCGGGGCGTTCGGGCCGGGGGAGACCCGTTCGCGCGGCCCGCGCGGCGGCTGGCAGGGCGCCGGGCATGCCGCCCCCGTACCAGGTCAGAGCCGACTACGACGCGCGTGAGGCGCGGCCCCCTCCAGTTGGGCCGAGCCGCCCAGTCCCGACGGCTGCTCCCGCCGGAACGCGGCTCCCCGCTGCCCGCCGCCCTCGCGGAGCGGCTCCGCCGCGCGTCCGGGTGAGCTGGCCCCGCCTGGTCGAGGCGGGGTTCTGTGCGTGTGGCCGGAGTGAGGCCCGCCCCGGCCGGCTGGGACGGGGGCCCGCGGGTGCGGCCGGGGCGGGGGCCCGCAGGTGCGGCCGGGGCGGGGCCTGGCGCGTGCGGGCTCTGGCGTGGGTGGGTCCCTGCGGGTGCGGGTCTCGGTGCGCGCGGGCTCTGGCCGTGTGCCGGCCCCGGCGTGTGCCGGCCCCGGCGTGTGCCGGCCCCGGCGTGTGCCGGCCCCGGCGTGTGCCGGCCCCGGCGTGGGCCGCGTGTGGGTCGCCTAGGCGTGCGCGTCTCGGCGTGCGCGGGCTCTGGTGCGTGCGGGCCTCGGTGCGTGCGGGCTCCTACCCGTGCGCGTCCCCCCCCCGCGTGGGCGTTCCCGCGCGTGCGGGTTCCGGTGTGTGCCGGCCCCGGCCGGTGTGCGGTGGCCCCACGGCGGGGTGGCGTACGGGAGGGGGCGGCGCGCGGGGGTGGGTGTGGCTGAGGGGCCTCTCTCCCAGGGTGGGTGTGTCTCGCAGGGTGAGTGTGGGGCAGGGGCGAGTCATGGGACGGAAGCCGCGTGCGAGCAGCTCCGAACCGTAGCCGGTGGTGCCGCCCGACTCCCTGCC
The DNA here is from genome assembly GCF_042799315.1 of Streptomyces sp. NPDC057702. NCBI lineage: Bacteria > Bacillati > Actinomycetota > Actinomycetes > Kitasatosporales > Streptomycetaceae > Streptomyces > Streptomyces sp. NPDC057702. The sequence continues at coordinate 54,933 of NZ_JBHVJC010000041.1, forward strand.
GATCCGGAGGCCGCTGAGGTCGTACCCGGTGCGTAGGACGTCGTCATGAGCCCACGTCAGGACGTCACGTTGCCGGTCGCCGAGGAACTCGTGAACCCGCCACCGGGCGCCCACCGCGAACCGTGACGGGTGGTCCTCGTGGACGCGGTCGGCGATGAGGTAGGTGAACGGCGGGGCGTCGGGCCCGCTCGCGACCGCGACGGCGACCAGTCCGTCGTGGGTGTCGGCGGGGCCGGTCACGACGCGGCCGACGACCGTGGCGGTGCGCTCCGTGGTGTGGGCCGGGGGCAGCTTCCTCGTCGTCGCGAGCAGCCCCACCCCGCCCCCCCCCGCGCCACCGGCCGCCGGCCGCGAGCGCCACCAGCCACCACGGCGTCTCCCACGCGACCGCGACGACTATCGGCGCCACCGCGACCACCGCGACCACCGCCAGCACCGCGACCACCGCCCGCGTCACGCGCGTCGCCGTCCGCATCCGCTCACCCGGCCCCCGGTGCGCATCGCCGCCCACCGGCCTCCCCCTTCGCCCCCCTGCCGCCGCCCGCACACGGCGGGACACCACCCCGTTCTCCGGCCCCCGTGCCCCCACCGACCAGTCCCGGTACGCACCCGCCGGCACCCTGCGCGCGGGCGCGCGTGAACCGAAGGTGCTCCTAGCTGGGTTGGTGGGGCCGGCACCCCGCACGCGCGGGCGCGCGCGGGTGGTGGCCCCGCCACCTCTCCCGGCCGTACGCCACGCGTCGCCCAACGGCCGGTGTAGGAGGATCGGGTACGAGAGCGGCGGCGCGTACGGTGCGGCGGGTCCGCCGAGCACCGACGGAAGGGCCACAGCGTGGAAAGCCGAGACGCGGTCGCCAACCCGCGGCCCGCGACGCGGGACACGGGGGACGGGACGCGGGCCGGGACCGACCCGGCGGTGGGCGCGCGGGGCGTGGGCGACACGGAGGCGGTGGATGCGCGGGGCACGGGCCTGCCCCCGGTCGAGGGTGTGGCGGGTGTGGGGCGGGCCTCGGCTGAGGGTGTGGCGGGTGTGCGGGGTGCGGGCCTGTCCTCGGCCGGGCGTGTGGGGGAGGAGGCGGCCGAGGCCGCGGTGGCCACCGGTGCGTCGAGCCCTGACGCACAGGCGGCCGGCGACGCGACCAGCGCCGCGTCGGACGAGGACCCGTCAGCCGTGGACGCGTCGGGCGGCGAACGTTCGCCGGACGGCGGAAGCCTGTCGCTCGACACGGGAGCGCCCGGTGACGCGTGTCCGCCAAAGGGCGGGGGTGTGGCGAGCGGTGCGTGGGCGCCGGGTGCCAAGGGTGTGCCGGGCGGCGGCCCGGTTGAGGTGGGGGCATTGGGTGGCGGCCCGGGTGTGCTGAGTGGCGGGGGTGCGCCGGACGGTGGCTCGGGTGAGGTGGGTGCGCGACGCGCCGGGGGCCCGTCGAGCGGTGGCTTGGTTGGGACGGGTGTGCCGGGCGGTGGGGGTGCGTCGGGTGACGGCCGGGCTGGGGTGGGTGCGCCGGGTGGTGAGGGTGGGCTCGGTGGGACGAGTGCGCCGCATGCCGGGGGTGTGTTGGGTGGCGACCTCGTTGGGGTGGGTGTGCGGGGCGCCGGGGATGTGCCGGGTGGAGGTTCAGGTGGGATGGGCGGGGAGGGCGCCGGAGCGGTGCCGGACGGGGCGGGCGCGCCAGGCGGCGGAGATGTGACGGGCTCGTGGTGGTGGCGGGGGGCTCGGGGGCTGGGGCGGTTGCCGCGCGGGTGGGGGCGGTGGGTGCTCGCCGGGTGCGCGGTGGTGCTGCTCGTCCTGGTCAGCGTCGTGCTCGGGCATCGGGCCGCCGACGTGGACGGCCTGACACCGGTGCCCCAACTGTTGGCCTTCCTGCCCTGGCTGTTGCTGCCCGGCGCGCTCGCCCTGCTGCTCGCGGCGCTGGCCCGCTGGCCGCTTGGGTGTGCCTGGGCGCTGGTCGCCCTCCTCGCGACGGGTTGGTACCTCCAGCCGTACGAGGGCGCCGGGGCAGGCGGCCCGAGCGGGCCGGTGGTCGCCCGGCCCCGGGTACTCTCCGCCAACCTGGAGTACGGCCAGGCCACCGACGGTCTGGTGGCCGCGCTGCGTCGCGAGCGGCCCGACCTGGTCGCGGTCCAGGAGTGCGACCAACGGTGCGTGAGCGCGCTGGAGTCGCCCGCGCTACGCGCGGCCTACCCGTACCGAAACATCGTGCCCGGCCGACCGGCCCAGGGCTCCGCGATCCTGAGCGTGTACCCGCTGCGCGACGAGGCGGGCGTACCGGGTTCGCTCGCGATGCCGGGCGCGCGGGCCCTGATCGCCGGGCGGTGGATACGCGTCCAGGTGGCACACCCGATGCCGCCCGAGCCCGGCGGCCTCGACCTGTGGCGCACCGAGCTGGGGCGCCTGCGCGCGTACGCCGAACGACGTGGCGAGCTGCCCACCCTGATCGCCGGGGACTTCAACGCCTCCCAGGACCACGCGGCGTTCCGCCACCTCCTCGACACCGGTCTACGCGACAGCGCCCGGCTCGCGGGGGTCTCGCGCACACCGTCCTGGCCCACCCTGACGACGCCGCTGTTCGGTGCGCAGATCGACCACGTGCTGGTCAGCGACGCGTGGTCGACCCGCGACGCCCGCTTCCTGGACCTGCCGAAGACCGACCACCGCGCCCTCCTGGTCGACCTGCGCCTCCACGCACACCCCCAGCCCCACCGCGCCCTGACCGCCCCCCGACAAACCCCGACCGACGACAACCCCTGACCCACGACAACCCCTGACCCACGACCCCCGAGCTCGCCGACAGCTCCGGACGGCTGAGCAGGACGATTGCCCTGAGCCGGACGGCAGCCCGAAGTCCGGGGACTGCCCTGGGCTGGACGGCAGCGCCGGGCCGGCCGGCGGCCCCGAGTCCGACACCGGCCCCGAGTCCGCGACAGCCCCGAGCCGGACGGCAGCCCAAGCCGGACGGCGCCCGGGGTCCGACAACAGCCCGAATCCGCCAGCACGTTGGCACCCCGTGCGGCCCGCCGCTCCCCGCGCACGCGAACCACCACCGGCCAGCGACACGGGCCGGGCCGCGCGGGACGGGCGCGGCCCGGACAGCGGGGTGGGCCGGTCAGAGCCACCAGGGTGGGACCCGACAGGCACGATGAGAAGATCGCGGCAAGCCACGCCGCCCCCCTGCCAATGGGCCACCCACCAGCGACGCGAGATCGCCGCAGGGTGAGCCCCTTACTCCTGCCCGGGCGGGGGGCCCGTACCACCCATACCCGTCAGCCGCGCAGGACTGCCACAGAGCGGGCACGCCGCCCGCCCGGCAAGACCCCCGTACGGGCCGCGCTCCGCCGACCACCCAGAGGGGCCTGCCACGCGGGGCCGCCGCAAGGCGAGCCCCCGCCCGGCAGGGCATCCCGTACGGGTCGCGCTCAGCAGCCCCACCCGCGCCGGCCAGGGAGGGCCGCCGCAAGGCGAACCCCCGCCTGGCAGGGCACCCCGTACGGGTCCCGCTCAGCAGCCCCAGCCGCCCGGCAGGGCATCCCGTACGGGCCGTGCCCGGCAGCGGCGGACCTCCACCAGCCGCGCCCGCCAACGGTGAGTCCCTGCCATCTCCACCCGCGCCGGGCGAGGAAGCCGCCGCAGGGAGAGCCCCCGCCCGGCAGGGCGCCCGGGGCAGGCCGAGCCTGTAGGCCGCGCTCGCCAGCTACCCAGAGCCCCCGCGCGGGGCCGCCGCAGGGAGACCCCCGCCTGGCAGGGCACCCCGTACGGGTCCCGCTCAGCAGCCCCAGCCGCGCCGGGCAGGTGGGCCGCCGCAGGGCGAGCCCCCCGCCTGGCGGGGCATCCGTACGGGTCGCACTCAGCAGCCCCAGCCGCGCCGGGCAGGCGGCCCGCCGCGAGGCGAGCCCTCCGCCTGGCAGGGCACCCGGAGCGGGCCGAGCCTGTAGGCCGAGCTCGCCAGCTACCCAGAGCCCCCGCGCAGGGCCACCGCAGGGTGAGCCCCGCCCACCCGGCAGAGCGTCCCGTACGGGCCGCGCTCAGCAGCCCCACCCGCGCCGGGCAGGGAGGGCCGCCGCAGGGTGAAGCCCCCGCCCGGCAGGGCATCCCGTACGGGCCGTGCCCAGCATCCCCACCCGCGCCGGGCAGGCGGGCTGCCGCAGGGCAAGCCCTCCGCCCGGCAGGGCACCCAGAACAGGCCGAGCCTGTAGGCCAAGCTCGCCAGCTACCCAGAGCCCCCGCGCGGGGCCGCCGCAGGGCGAGCCCCCCGCCCGGGAGGCATCCCATACGGGTCGCGCTCAGCAGCCCCAGCCGCGCCGGGCAGGGAGGGCCGCCGCAAGGCGAACCCGCCTGGCAGGGCACCCCGTACGGGTCCCGCTCAGCAGCCCCAGCCGCGCCGGGCAGCCGGATCGCCGCAGGGCGAGCCCCCCCCGCCCGGCAGGGCACCCTGTACGGGCCGCGCCTGGCAGCGGCGGACCTCCACCAGCCGCGCCCGCCAACGGTGACTCCCTGCCATCTCCACCCGCGCCGGGCAGGCGGGCCGCCGCGATGCGAGCCCCCGCCCGGGAGGGCATCCCGTACGGGCCGTGCCCAGCAGCCCCACCCGCGCCGGGCAGGGAGGGCCGCCGCAGGGCGAAGCCCCCGCCCGGCAGGGCACCCTGTACGGGCCGCGCCTGGCAGCGGCGGACCTCCACCAGCCGCGCCCGCCAACGGTGAGTCCCTGTCATCCCCACCCGCGCCGGGCAGGCGGGCCGCCGCGATGCGAGCCCCCGCCCGGCAGGGCACCCCGTACGGGCCGTGCCCGGCAGCGGCGGACCTCCACCAGCCGCGCCCGCCAACGGCGAGTCCCTGTCATCCCCACCCGCGCCGGGCAGGCGGCCCGCCGCGCGACGAGCCCCCCGCCCGGGCAGGGCACCCGGAACAGGCCGCGCTCACCAGCCACCCAGGACCCGCACAGGATGAGCCCACACCCCGCCCGGGAGGGCGTCACGCTGGGCACCACGGAAGGTGAGCCCCCGCCCCGCCCGGCAGGGCATCGCCCGCCCGGCAGGGCATCGCCCGCCCGGGAGGGCGTCACGCTGGGGTGACGGGTTCCTGGAGTTCGGTGACCCACCCTTCCTGTGGGCCGTCGCAGTCGAGGTAGAGCTCGCGGGCGTAGCCGGTGGAGCGGTAGCCGTGGGCGTCGGTCCAGTGGGCCAGGGCCTGGGCCGTGGGGAGGACGGCGTCCATCGAGCCCCGGTGCACGATGGTCGCGGCCTGTTCGATGCCGGGCAGGTCCACGATCTGGAACCCGTGTTCCGGCGCGGGTGCCGCCGTGACCGTGACCCCGGCGTGCACGGTCACCGCGCCCTCGGGGCCCTCGCCCGGGGCCGGCTCGTAGTACGCGATGCCGGGGCCCGTCGGGGAGACGTCGGCCGCCGCCAGCCGGCGGAACAGCTCCTCGTACAGCGGGCCGATCACCGGGCCGACGTGCTCGGGCTCGAAGCTGTCCGCGCGGCCCGACAACTCGGCCACCCGTACCGCCGGAACGCTCTTGACGACCACTTCGTCCGCAGCCATGGTTCCCTCACTCTCGATGGTCCGGAGCCTCGCCTCGATGCCGGCCAGGCGGGCCGCGTCGGCCGCCATCGCCGCCGCGACCTCGGCCCGTCGCAGCCGCAGCATGCCGCGCAGCTCACCGACGTCCACCTCCTCGTCGAGCACGGCCCGCACCTGCTGGAGCGTGAAGCCGAGGTCCTTGAGGGCGATGACGCGGTTGAGGCGGGCCAGTTGGCCCGCCCGGTAACCGCGGTAGCCGGTGTGCGGGTCGACGTGGGCGGGGCGTAGCAGTCCGATGGCGTCGTAGTGACGCAACATGCGGACCGATACGCGGCCGTGCTTGGCGAAGTCTCCGATGCTGAACATGACGCCCTCCAGTGCAGTGCCTCACACGGTGTCATGGTCAAGGCGAACCCCGCGCCAAGCCTCTGACCTGCGTCGGAGCCCGTTGTGGTGGGTGGCGGTGGCGCCGCGTGGACGTTTGCGGCGCGCGGCGGCGGATACCCGTTGTCGGCGTGAGTGACGACGGAGAACGACGGAACACGCGGCGGTCGGGCGAGCGGCGGTCGGGCGAGGCGAACCGGGGCGGCGGAGAGGCGGCCGGCGCGGGGACGCGTCGGCTGCGGGTCGGCGGGCGGGTCTTCGAGCTGACCCGGCCGGGGAAGGTGCTGTTCCCCGACGACGGGTTCACCAAGGCCGACCTGGTCGCGCACTACCGCGCCGTGGCCCGGCGCGCGCTGCCCGAGCTGCGTGGGCGGCCGGTGATGATGGAGCGGCACCCGGACGGCATCGGAGGCCGCCCGTTGATGAACAAGAACGCCCCCGACTACTTCCCCGGCTGGGTGCCGCTGGCCGAGCTGGCCAAGAAGGGCGGCACGGTCACCCACGTGGTGTGCGACAACGCGGCCACCCTCGCCTACCTCGCCGGCCAGGCCACGATCACCCCCCACCGCTGGCTCTCCCGCGCCGACCGCCCCCACCACCCCGACCGGCTGGTCTTCGACCTGGACCCGGCCACCCCGGCGAACGACGCGCCGGCGGATGACGCGTCGGCCGAGGACGCGCGAGCGGGGGACGCGTTCGAGCAGGCGCGCTGGGCCGCGTACCGGGTGTGCGAGCTGCTGGACGAACTGGGCCTGCCCGTACGCCTGATGACCACCGGTTCGCGGGGGCTGCACGCGATCGTGCCGCTGGACCGTACGGAGGACTTCGACGCGGTACGGGCGTTCGCGCGCGAGGCGGCTAACGTGCTGGTGGCCCGCCACCCGGACCGACTCACCACCGAGCCGCGCGTCGCCGACCGGGGCGACCGCCTCTACCTCGACACACTGCGCAACGGCTACGCGCAGACGGCGGTGGCCCCCTACGCGGTGCGGGCCAGGCCCGGCGCGCCGGTCGCCACCCCCATCAGCGCCGACGAGTTGGCCGACCCCGACCTGCGGGCCGACCGCTGGACGCTGGCCACCATCGGCGACCGACTCGCCACCACCAACCCGTGGCCGGCCCGCGCCTTCCGCGCCCGCTCCCTCCACCGCGCCCGCCACCGCCTGGCCGCCCTGCGCTAGCCGAACCCCGCGTGCCCCGCCACCACCCGCGACCACTCCGACATCCCGCCGCCCCGCTGGCCCGGCGACCCACGGACCGGGCGACTCGGCCGCCCGGCGGCTGGTCCCGAAGGCCAGGTCGCCGGCTGGGAGCGGGCCACCCCCGCCCCGCCCGACCAGTCGGAGTACGCGCTGCTCGCCGCCCCGGCCGGGAAGAGGCCGCCCCGCGTGGGGCCGGGCCGGCGTCGGGCGTCAGCTCTCGCTCGGGTGGTACGCGCTGAGAGCCGCGAACGGATCGGGCTCCATGCCGGGGGTGGGCCAGCGCTGTTCGGCCCGCCAGCGGTCGCTTTCGGTGGCCAGCGCGCGCCACAGCACGTTGAGCGGGTGGTCGGCGGCGTACGTGGTGCGTTCGCCGCGCCGGGCGAAGGCCCCCAGGAGGACCTCGACCGGGGGGCCCGCGTCGTTGACGAGGTCGACCACGCGCAGGCCCCGCGCGTACGCCGTGCGGGGGTCGCGGGCGGCCTGCCCGACGCCCGTCGTGACGACCATGCAGCCGTCGATGAGCCCCGAACGCAGCAGCTCGTAGCCGTAGTTGACGGTGTCGATCTCGGCGGCGACGCGGACCCGGTTGCGGAAGTCGGGGCCGAACCACGCCTGGAGCACGCCGGCCATCAGGCCGCTGGTGGACACCACGAGCGGGAGCTGGCGCAGCTCGCTGGCGACCACGGTCGGGCCGGGCAGTCGGCTGGCCGGCAGGTTGGTGAGTAGCGACAGACCGCCGCGCCGCCACTCCATGACGTCGATGTCCGCCAGCGCCTCGTCCCGCCCCGGCCTGGTCACCACGCTGCCGCAGACCAGGTCGACCTCCTTGGCCCGCAACCTGCCGAGCACGTCCCGGGTGCGCACGTGGCCGATCTTCAGTTCCACGCCCCGGCGCTGGAATTCCTCCGCGACCCGTTCGCCCGCGCCCGCCAGATATCCCAGGGTGAAGCGGGTCGTCCCCACCTGAAGTGATGTGCCGAGCCGCCGTCGGGAGTCGTGGATTCCGTCCAGCCAGTCGTCGAGGGTGCCGCGCGCCAATTCCACCAGCGCCTCACCGGTGCCGGTGAACAGCACGTCCTTTCCGCGCCCCTGTTTTTGTACGAGCGGTTCGCCGCACAGCTCACGAAAATTCCGGTTCATCGTGTCGAGCTGCTTCTGCACGCTCGACTGTTCCCGCCCCAGCACCCGCGCCGCACCCAGCGCCGTGCCGGTCTCCCGCACCACGATGAGCGTGCGGAGCTGGTCCATCGTCGTGTCGAGCAGCGGCAGGGGGCTCTGTAACGGGCGGCTGCGCCCCGTCACCGCCCCCGGCCCCAGCGGACTGGGTACGGACATACGCGCCTCTCGCCTTCCACCAACGACCCCTCACCCGCGTTTGTCGGGCCCACGAGTTTACCGCCGTGGCAACGCGCGTAAAACACGCCAGAATCCGTCCACGCAGCATGACGTAAAAGCCCGGAAATACCCGACCCGCACCCCGGTAGATCCGCGTAAGCGGTACGAGCGGTACGAGCGGTACGACGTGATTCCCCCGTCCCGATTCCCTCTCGTCCCGATATCCCGCTCGCGGCCACCCGCCCGTTTCCCACCCGCGACCCGCGACCCACGTCGTGAGCGGGGTCGGCGCGACACCGGTCGGGTTGACGGCCACGGCCACGACCGGGGTGGTTCCCGTGCGCGGGGTTCAGCCGGTCGGGGCCAGGGTGGGTGCGGCGGGTGCGGGGCGCGGGCCGTGGGAGGCGACCGGGTGCAGGGCCGCGCGCTCCAGCGGCGCCGAGGGGTCGATCGAGACGTCCAGCGGGGCCGGCTCGGCGCCGGCCCGTACCAGCAGGTCGCCGACGGCGGCGATCATGGCCCCGTTGTCGGTGCACAGGCGCGGGGGCGGCACGCGCAGCGTGATGCCGGCGGCCCGGCAGCGCTCGGCGGCCAGCTCCCGCACCCGCGAGTTCGCGGCCACGCCGCCCACCACGAGCAGGGTGCGTACGCCGTGCTCCCGGCACGCCGCGACCGCCTTGCGGGTCAGCACGTCGGCGACGGCCTCCTGGAGCGCGGCGGCCCCGTCCCCCACCGGCAGTTCGCGACCCCGGTGCCCTTCGGCCCAGCGGGCGGCGGCGGTCTTCAGGCCGGAGAAGGAGAAGGCGTACGGGTCGTCGCGCGGCCCGGTCAGCGGGCGCGGGAACCGCACCGCCCGCCGGTCGCCCGCGCGCGCCGCCCGGTCGATGGCGGGCCCGCCCGGGTAGGGCAGCCCGAAGACCCGGGCGACCTTGTCGAAGCACTCGCCGGCCGCGTCGTCCAGGGTGTCGCCCAGGTGCGTGATCGGGTCGCGAGCGAGGTCGCGGACGAGCAGCAGCGAGGTGTGTCCGCCGGAGACGATCAGCGCCACGCAGGGGTCGGGCAGCGGCCCGTGCTCCAGGGTGTCGGCGGCCACGTGCCCGGCCAGGTGATGCACGCCGTGCAGCGGCACGTCCAGCGCGTACGCCAGCGCCTTCGCGCCGGCCAGGCCCACCTGGAGCGCGCCGGCCAGGCCGGGGCCGGTGGTCACGGCGACGGCCCCGATGTCCCGCATGCCGATGCCGGCGTCGTCCAGCGCGCGGCGTACGACCGGGGCCAGCGCGTGGACGTGGGCGCGGGCCGCGATCTCGGGCACGACGCCGCCGAACCGGGCGTGCTCGTCCATGCTGGAGGCCACCGCGTGTCCCAGCAGCCGCCCGTCGACCACGACGCCCGCCCCCGTCTCGTCGCACGAGGACTCGATGCCGAGCACGATGCGCTGCGCGCCTGCCGTGGAAGCCATGGGCCTGTCCTGCCGTGGTCGCGGGTCTGGTGGATGCGGGTGCGGGTCGCTTATCGCACGTCCAGTGTAGTTGCGAACCATGTGCAAGAAGCCGCCGCGCGGCAGCGACGGAGCCGAGTGCCCGGCGGTGCGGCCCGGCGGCGCGGCGCGCCGAGGCCGGCCCATGGGTCGGCCGGTGGGTCGGCCGGGGCGGCGGGCTGGCCGGGGTGGGCGAGGGCCCGGGTCCGTCGTGGTGCGGACCCGGGCCCGGTGGTGGCTCAGGCGCTGTCCGGGGCGCGGTCCAGGCTGATCGCCAGCCGCAGACGCGGGTCCCGCGCCGCGTGCTCCCAGCGCACGGTGAGCACCGTGTACCTCGGGTCGGCGGCGAGCCAGTCGGCCGCCGCCTGGAACAGCTCGCCGGCCCGGTCACCGCCGAGCTCCACGGTGTTGCCGGCGGCTACGGACACGTACAGACCCTCGTGCTCGTCGGTGAACACGCCCGCCCTGGAGCGCAGTTCGTCGGTCAGGTCGCTCTCCACGCTGATCACCCCCATCGTGTGGCCGCCTCGTGTGCGGCGCCGCACGTCACGGCCTCCTTCGGGTGCCCCCGCCCGCGACGTCTCAAGCGCCCCGCCGGGCCCGACACCAGCCCGAACCCACCCCGGCCGACCACCCCGGCCCGCCCCCGCCCGCCCCGTCGCCACCACCCCTCCCGTACGGAACCCCCCCCGTGCGGGGCCTCCGCGCGCGAAACGCCCCCGTGCGGGGAACGCCGCCCGTACGGACCCCCCCGACGCGGCCCGGGCCCCCGGCCGACCACCCGCGCGTCGCACCGTGCCGCGTAGTGCGGGATCGGCAATCCACGTTGCCGTTGTGGGGACGGGTGTGCTGCGATGGGTGGGTGGAACAGTCACCCGCCATCGCCCGCGCCCTCACCGAGGTCGGCCCCCGGCTCAAGCGGCTGCGCACCGGGCGCGGCGTCACCCTGTCCGGGCTGGCCCAGGCCACGGGGATCTCGAAGAGCACGCTCTCGCGCCTGGAGTCCGGACAGCGCCGGCCCAGCCTGGAGCTGCTGTTGCCGATCGCGCAGGCCCACCAGGTGCCGCTGGACGAACTGGTCGGCGCGCCCGAGGTCGGCGACCCCCGGGTGCGGCTCACACCGCGTCGGGCGCACGGGAACACGGTGCTGCCGCTGACCCGCCAGCCCGGCCCGCTCCAGGCGTTCAAGATGGTCCTGCCGGCCGACCGGGACACGCCACGGCCGTGCGTGCACGAGGGGTACGAGTGGCTGTACGTGCTGGCCGGGACGTTGCGCCTGGTGCTGGCCGACCACGATCTGGTGATGGGGGCGGGGGAGGCGGCCGAGTTCGACACCCGGCTGCCGCACTGGTTCGGCACCACCGGCGAAGGCCCCGTCGAGGTGCTCAGCCTCTTCGGCCGGCAGGGCGAGCGCATGCACGTACGGGCGCGACCGACGGCCCGCCGGGACGTTGCCGACGGCGCGCCGTGACCGGCTCCCGCCAACCCGCCCCGGGCGTCCCCCGGCGGGCCGACGGCCTCGCCGATGTCCACGAGCTTGCCGGTGGCCAGCGAGCGGCCGTAGCAGAAGGCACAGGTGCCGACGGCGGACTCGCAGGTGAGCA